>BJHB01000165.1:0-6832 GCA_014191415.1 Chloroflexota bacterium | reverse complement strand
GGCGGTGATGCTGCGCGCACTTGCGCGCCGGGCGGCATCGATCAGGAACAGGAGTTCCATGTGGTGGTCGTTCGGGTTGGCATGGCCGGTCTGCACGATGAAGACATCACGGCCTCGGACGTTCGCCTCGTACTTCACTTCGATGGCACCGTCGGAAAAGGTTCTCAGTCGGACGGGATCGGTGGGGTGCGCGAGGGTGGCGCCAATCGCTTCGGTAAACCCCGGATGGGATCGTCCTCCAACGAGGATCAGGCGTTCGAGCCCGTTGGTGTCGTGGTTGCGTGGCGTGATCGTCATTGGAGATCAGTCTACGTCCGCGTAACCGCGTACTTGCGGGTCACCGACTTGGCCGGCGCTCATGGTGCGTGCCCCGTGGTGCGGTGCCGTTCGAGGCAGGCGCGGACGACGTTGTGCTGCCCGAACCCGAATGCGTGGGGTGGGGGCAATGCATCGACCGGAAACCAGTCGAACCCGGTTGCCTCGCCCTGCGGCGACAAGGGGCCCACGAGGGTGACGATCCAGGTGAGCCCAATCGCGTGCTGCCGGGGATCGGTGGCGTCGAACCGGCTGTCCGGTCCGTGTGGTGAGTACTGGGCAGCGTAGGTCGGGTTTGTCGCATCGATTGGCGTGGCGACGGCTTCCGGACCGAGGGTTTCGCGGATCTGCCGTGCAAGTTCCTCGGCGAAGGTGGCACCGTGTCTCATGCGGCCACCGACAATCCCCCACCCTGACCGGCCGGTGAGCGATGACCCATCCGGTTCCCCGAAGAATTCGGGAACGGCCCGCCGGATCAACCCCACGGAGGCAACGGTCGTGCGCCCATCCGGTTTGGTGGTGAGGCGCACGGGAACGGCATCCACGCACACGATGGGGATGGACCTCTGGATGGTGCGCCAGAGGTCATCGGGGATCCAGTGGCGTGGTCGGTCCGGAGCGTCATCGATAGGTTTGCTCGGCATCCCGCGGCGTTCTCCTGAACTACGGAGTGTGCCGGTAGACCGGGTGTCCCCAAGCGTGTCTGAGGCATCATGATGCCCGTTCAGGATCATGGCAATGCGAAAGGACGAGTGACATGCCTCAGATGACGCGAGGCGCCTTGATGAAGGTCTCGGCCGCCGGCGCGATGGGGTGGGCAGCGGGGATGGCGAACGTCGCGAGAGCGGGCGGTGAGACCCCGATCTCCGAGATCCTGGGGTGTCCGACCGACAGGACAATGTGCCTCAATATTCAGGGCGCGTCTGCCTTGGAGGCATACGTGGAGTACGGCACCGGATCGTTCGATGCACGCACGCCATTGGTGACCGGATATGAGGGTGGCCCGACGGGGTTCTGTCTGGAGGGGCTCCAGCCTGACACCCGCTATGGGTACCGGACGCGGTACCGGGTGAGGGGAGCCTCCGGGGCCTTTGCAACCGGGCCAGAACGCACGTTCCACACCCAGCGATTGGCCGGCAATGGGTTCACCTTCACAGTTCAGGGTGACTCGCACCCGGAACGGGCGGGTACCCAGTTTGACGATGCGATGTATGCGACGACACTCCGAAACATCGCGGTGACCTGTCCGGACTTGCACGTCGCCCTTGGGGACGACTTCAGTGTCGACACCCTCAAGAAGGTGACGGCATCCACCGTTGAAGGCCGATATTCCCTTCAGGTGCCGTATTTCGGGCTTGCAGGCCATTCGACTCCGGTGTTCCTTGTGAACGGCAACCACGAACAGGCGGCGCGCTACCTGTACGACGGCACGCCAGACAATGTTGCGGTGTGGGCCCAGACAGCGAGAAACCGCCACTTCGCGCAGCCGGCGCCGGATGGTTTCTACACCGGTAATACAGAACTGTTCCCCTACATCGGACTGCTCCGCAACTATTTTGCCTGGACGTGGGGAGATGCCCTCTTTGTGGTGATCGACCCGTATTGGTCTTCACCGGTCCCGGTCGACAACGTCTTCGGTGGTGGCGCCAAGCGTGCCGATCCATGGGACATCACGCTTGGCGATGCCCAGTACGCATGGTTGTCGCAAACACTCTCTGCTTCCACCTCGCGCTGGAAGTTCGTCTTTGCACACCACGTAAACGGGACGGGCCGGGGAGGCGCCGACATCGCTGGCCTGTACGAGTGGGGCGGGCGTAGCGCCCGCGGGGTGTGGGAGTTCGACCGTCGGCGTCCGGGATGGGCAATGCCAATCCACAACTTGATGGCATCGACTGGTGTGACGGTCTTCTTCCAGGGGCACGATCACATCTTTGTACGTCAACAGCTTGATGGGGTGACGTACCAGACAATGCCCTCACCGGCCGACCCGACATCCACCCTTTGGAATGCCGAGGCCTTCGCTAGCGGTGATCGCTATCCCGGAAGTGGCCATGCCGAGGTGTCGGTTTCATCGGAACGCGTTGAAGTGCGGTATGTGAGGTCCAAACTTGCGCTGTCCGAAGGTGGGGGAATTGCGAATGGAGCGGTCCAGTTTGGTTATTCATTGCCGGCGTGACGGGGTCACGAGAGTGCGGATTCCCGGATAGTCTGGCAACCCGGCCGGGGAGGCCAGGGGTTTGATGGAAGGATCGAGAAGATGCCGGCACGCACGTTTGACTGGCGAGATGACCCGATGGGAACGGTGCTTGCGGTGCCGGAAGTGCGGGCGCGGTTCATCCGCACCGAACCCGGTAAACCGCTCGGGACCTTCCACACGCATGAGGAATCCGGCGGTTACGAGGTCTGGGTCGTTCTTGAGGGCGAGGTTCTTTTTGAGTTTGACGATGGCCATGGCGAGATCACCTCGGTCATCGCGACCGCCGGACAGTCGGTAGTGGCGACCCCGACCGAACGTCACCGGGTGAGCTGTGCGGGGACCACTCCCGCGGTCTACTACCTGACGGTCACGCCCCACCGGTCCCCGACCCACACGCACTACGACGCGGATGGTCACCGGATGCCGACGGTTCCGGGAGTGACCCGCCCGACGTGGCGCGACGAACTTGCGATGGGTGTCCCGCAAGACGGTTAGCGTTCCGGGTACCTGTCGGGATGGGTACCTGCGCCGCCGGTTGGCGTTTATTGCGACTGATTCCCGTTTGTGCTACGATGGTCTTGTTACTGCAACGTATTTGCAATAAGGAGAACCGGGGATGACGACCCTGATGCTTGAGGCGAGAACGGAAATGGCAGGCGTGCCGCGTCGTCCGTTCACCACCCGCTACCGGCGAGCACTGGTGATCGCGAGTGCGGCTGCGCTAGCCGTATTCTCGACAGGCACTGCGTCGGCGATGCACGTCGCCGAGGGGTTCCTACCTCAGACGTGGGCACTGGTGTGGTTTCTCGCTTCCGCGCCGTTCGTCATCTACGGCATGCGCGTGATTGGCACGCAGGTGCAGCGGTCACCCCAGCAGAAACTGACGCTGGGAATGTCCGGTGCGTTCTCCTTCGTGCTCTCCGCCCTCAAGATCCCATCGGTAACCGGCAGTTGCTCGCATCCGACTGGTGTTGCCCTTGGGGCGATCCTGTTCGGCCCGGGACCGATGATGGTGCTTGGCACGATTGTCTTGCTCTTCCAGGCGATCATCCTGGCACACGGGGGCCTGACCACCCTCGGCGCCAACGTCTTCTCGATGGCCGTGGTCGGGCCAATCGTCGGTTACTGGGTCTTCCGCGCCCTCCGGGGTTTTGGGACCGGGCCGGCGGTCTTCGTCGCTGCGACGATTTCCGATCTGGCGACCTACTCCACCACAGCGGTTCAGTTGGCCCTGGCGTTTCCCGCCGAAGTGGGTGGTTTCGAGGCATCGCTGGCCAAGTTCCTCGGCATCTTCGCGATCACGCAGGTGCCGTTGGCGGTGAGTGAGGGCCTGCTGACCCTGATCATCTTCAACCAGTTGGCGCAGTACAACCGCGAGGTGCTTGAGGAACAGGGTGTCATCGCCTCGCCAGTCGTTGCGTTGGCAGCCCCATCAATGCCGGTCTGGCAGCGGACGATTGCGCTTGGTGTCGTGGCGGTTGCGCTTGCCACTGTCCCCTTGCTGTTCAACAAGAATGCCGAGTGGCTCGGAGCGGATGACCGAAGCACGGCGGCGATCACCGAACTGGCACCGACGTACCAACCGTGGTTTGAGTCGGTCTTCTCGCTGGAGTACTTCGACCTTGGCGACTACGAACGCTACCTGTTCGAGTTCCAGGCGGTCCTCGGGGCGGCCGTTCTGAGTGGCATTGTCGGGTGGATGATTGGCCGTCGTCGTGCCCTGGATGGCGTACCCGGCGATGCTGACGTGCGGAATGGTGCGATGATTGTTGGGGGGGCGATCCTGATCGGGATTGGCACCCAGTTCATCGAGACGGACTTCGGTGAATTGCAGGCATTCCTCAGCGCCACGCAGGGGGTCTGCTTTGGCATGGTCGGCTTCTTCGTTGGCTATCCCGCGGGCCGGAAGGCGTCGGTGACACACACGCACGCCTGACCTTGTAAGGTTGCAGCTCCGGAAGAACCATCAGGATGAACCCCTTCCCGATCGATGCGATCTCGTACGGAAACAGGTTGCGTTCGGCACCGGCGGCCGAGAAGATCCTCTTCGCTGCCGGGGCCGTGGCCCTGTGTGTGGGGTTCCGGTCCCTTGCGGTCACGGCGGTGGTTGTCACCATCGTAACCGCGGTGCTGCGCCTCAGGGCCGGGATTGGCCTGCGGGATTTCTGGGGTTTCCTGTGGCTGCCGAGTGGCTTCATCCTGACCGGCGTGGTGCCGATGGCGGTCGAGTTCCTTGGTCCGCAGACACCCGGTGTTCTCGCGGCCATCCACATCGGATCGTGGCACCTGGGTGTCACCAGTCGCGGGCTTACGCAGGCGATGGCGATCCTTGCGTCTTCGTTCGGATCGCTTTCGGGCACGCTTTTCCTTGCGCTGACAACACCGATCGTTGACATCACTGACCAGTTGCGACGCTGGTATGTTCCGGTCCTCTTCATCGACATGATGATGCTGATCTACCGGTTCACCTTCGTGCTGCTGGCGACGGCTGGGGCGATGAAGACGGCGCAGGAGGTTCGCCTCGGCTATTCGACCAACCGCCTCTGGTTGCGGTCGGTCGCGATGCTTGCCTCCAACCTCTACCTCCGTTCGCAGATGCGTGCGGTATCACTGTTCACGGCACTGTCGTGTCGGGGATACTCCGGGGAGCTGCGGGTGCTCGTTGACCGGGCGCCGTGGTCGGCGACGAGGGTACTTGGCATCCTTGGCATGCACGTGCTCGTTGGTGTCTGGGGCGTGGCAACGCGTACCTGGGGATGGGTGTAGCGATGTCTGTGACCGTACCGTTGATCGACCAGTCCGCTCCCGTCACCTACCCGGTCCCCGGACGGCGGGAGAGGGAAGCGCCCGCGGAGACGCTGTTGGAGGCGCGCGGTGTCACGTTCTCGTACCCCGATGGCACGGTGGCCCTGAACTCGCTGACGATAGGCATCCCGCGAGGTCGCCGGGTGGTGGTGCTTGGCGCCAACGGCTGCGGCAAGTCGACGCTGTTCCTGCATTTCGGCGGGGTGCTGCGCCCGAAGAGTGGCGAGATCGTGCTTGACGGCCAGCCAGTGCGATACGACCGGGCGGGCATGACCCGCTTGCGCCAGCAGGTTGGGCTGGTTTTCCAGGACCCCGATTCGCAGTTGTTCGCGTCGAGTGTGCGCCAGGACATCTCGTTTGGCCCACTGAATCTTGGGTGGTCCGAGGCCAAGGTGCGCGATGCGGTTGAGGCGGCGATCGAGGCAACCCAGATTGCCGACCTCGCCGACCGGCCGGCACATCTGCTGAGCTATGGCCAGAAGAAGCGCGTGGCGATTGCCGGCGTACTGGCGATGGACCCATCGGTGATCATCGCTGATGAACCGACTGCAGGTCTCGATCCGGAATCGACGGCGCGACTGGTGTCATTGTTCAACTCGCTGCACGATGCCGGACGGACGATCGTGATCTCCACGCACGACGTGGAACTGGCCTTGGCGTGGGCCGACGAAGTGGTGGTGATGCGCAAGGGCGAGCTGCTGCGGACGGGACACCCGGCGGAGGTCTTCCAGGACGCCGCCGTCCTTGCAGGTGCCCGGTTGCAGCAGCCGATTGTGCTGGAGACCTTTGGTCACCTGTGTCACATGGGGTACATCCCGACCGATGCCGTGCCCCCGCGCAACGCCAACGAACTGGCCGAATTGATCGGGTGCCACTGTTCTCCGCAGACCAGCCCGATTTCCTCTGGGTTTGATCCCCTTCGCGCAGGCCAGTCCCACCACGCCTGATCGCGTGATACATGGTCTGGTCAACCCGGCGTCCCTGTGACGGCCGAGGTTTGCCCGCCGCGAGGTTGATCCGGCCGTTCCGACACCGTTGGCGCGTGACACCGCGCGATTGGGAGGAACTGGCATGGCGGGGGGTGGCACATCGGGCATGCACAAGTTCGCGGTGCCGTCACCGGCGTCGCGACGCGCGGTCGAGGCGGCAATCCGTGCGGTAGCACCGGTGCAGGCACGTACCGAACAGTCGTGCGAGTACCGGTTCGACATTGCGCGTGGGACCGAACGGGTGGTGGTGAAGCAGTACACCAACGGCACGTTGTTCCTGCAATCGGCTTCGCCGTCCGGATCGCTGATGGCGGACATTGTGGAGGCAATCGACCGCACGGTTGGCACAAAGACGGTGATCGTGGGTGGAGCGGCCAAGCGGGATGACGACCCGGACCTGACGCGACCGTTCCCCGGGCCGTGGATTGGCAGTGACGAGGCGGGGAAGGGCGACTACTTCGGGCCACTTGTCGTGGCAGCGGTGTGGGTGGACGACCGCATGCTTGGCTTGCTTGAGGCGCTTGGG
>BJHB01000164.1:0-6844 GCA_014191415.1 Chloroflexota bacterium | reverse complement strand
AGACGAATCCCAAGGCGGATCGTCGGTACCGCACGGCAAGGTCACGTGAAACCAGACTTCTCAGCAGGTCGCGGTAGTGCCAGAGCTCGCGGAAAACCGAGACCACTTCGCCGAAACGCCCCTGACTGGAAGGCGTTTCGGCGGCCACCGGGGCCGACGGCATCCCTGCCCGCCGGTTGGATCGACCCGACCCTACTGATGAACCCGCCGTGGACACATGAGGAAGGAGTCCATTCGGACCGCTGTCGGATGTGGAGAGCGCGGGCGGGGGCACCAACGTCGGGATCCCACTCATTCGCCGAACCCCGTCGCCCCTGACCTACCTGCATTGCGCTTGGTCGTACTCGCCACTCGCATCTAACGGTACGGCAGATCTCCGGGTACCGCGAAACGCACCCTGGTCAGCTCAGTCCGACTGCATCGCGCGTGCCCGCGCAATCTCGTCCGGTTCGGCCGGCGCAACGCCCTCGACCTCTGCGTGGGCCGCCTCAGACTCAAAGGCGAGTTTCACGTGATAGGCGATATCGGGCGTGAACCACTCGTCGATCGTGCGCGCAAGTTCCCGCACGCGCATCGTCTCGAACTGGATTTCCAGTTCCTCGCGAGTGAAGACGCCCTTCCCAATCAGCACCTCGGCCATGGCCCGCATCTGGACGTAGGCAACGATGGAGTGGCCCGCCACGCTCATCATCATGCGCGCAATCGGCGCGTCCACCTCGTCAGACATCCCGGTCACTCCTGTGTCATCGGCAACCAGACGCGCCTCCCGGCCAGCCCAATCGCTACCCTCACGAGTGTACGATCCGGTCGCCGTCCCTCGGCAATGATCTGGTGACGGATTTTCAGCGGTTGGGAACTCCGATGCACACCTTTCCGCTAGAACGGGATTCCATTCAGGTGCGCAAGTGAACCCACGTACCACGGTGATCATCGTCACATGGAATGGCCGGACGCATCTGGACGGCCTGATGCCTGCCCTGCTTGCCCAGGAGGCACCGGGCGGCTTCGAGGTCCTTGTTGTCGACAATGACTCCCGCGACGGCACTCCCGATGTCATCGCCGAGATCGCGTCCCGGGATCGCCGGGTCCGACTAATCCGCAACCCCACGAACGAGGGGTTCGCCCCAGCCAACAATCGCGCCACCGATGAGGCGAGAGGCGAGTTTGTCGTGACCCTCAACAACGACACGGTCCCTGAACCAGGATGGTTGGACGCCCTGGTCTCAGCTGCTGCCTCAGATGAGCGAATCGGCAGCGTCGCAAGCCAGATGGTCTTTGCCCACGACCCGGAAACGGTCCAGTCAGCCGGGATCCGGATCGACCGTGCCGGCATCGCGTGGGACCGGGGATCCGGCGATCGCCGCATGAAGCCGAGCCCACCCGTGCCCGTCTTCGGCGCAAGTGCAGGTGCGGCACTCTATCGGCGGGCAATGCTTCGCCAACTTGGTGGCTTCGATCCGTCGTACTTCATGTATCTCGAGGATGTCGATCTCGCGTGGCGCGCCCGACTAGCGGGATGGGAGAGCGTCGTCGCCCCATCTTCGGTAGTCCGTCACGCTCACTCCGCCAGTGCCGGAGAGGGATCACCGTTCAAGAACTGGCACCTGGGGCGAAACAAGGTCTGGACAATCGCGCGGTGCTATCCGGCACCGGGGCTTCTGGAATACCTGCCGGCCATCATCGGCTACGACCTCGCGTCATTGCCGTACACAATGGTCACCCGTCGCGATCTCAGTCCTCTTCGCGGACGCATCGCCGCGCTTCGGGGACTGCGACCAATCCTTCGAAGCCGCACCCGCCTGCACCAGACCTATCCCGGTGGATGGCAACGCACCCGTGAGTGGATGGAACCGATCGAACCACCCACTCGCGTCTTCGCGAGGTATCAACGGCTCCGAGACATCCTTGCTCACCGAGACAGCAGATAGGACCGAGGCATCGCGGCCCCCCCAATTCTCAGGCCATCAAGGAGTAGAACACATGTACGCAAATCATGGTACACTTGTTCGCAATGATCCGCCGACGCTTCATGCGTGCCGGACGCGACCCGGACGCGCCCGCACCCATCCCGCTATCCATCTCTGACCTCTCCCCGTGGTCAGATGAACCGCAGGGTGACGGTATCTCCTACCTTCCATCGCACACCAGTCCTGTCGAAGTCACCGGGCGTCAGTCTTGGGGGGCGGATACCGGGGGCAGACCAACGCCACGTGACGAACCGCCGGGTCGGACCCGGTCTGGGAACCGTTCACCTGGCACCCGCCGCCGTGACGCAAGTGGTCCTACAGCCGAACCGACTGGTGACCCGCGTCCTCGCGCTGCAGTCCGTGCGTTTGACGCCCTCGCCTCACGCGCGCACACCGTGAAGCAGATGAGAACCAGATTGACCCGCGCCGGTTTCGAAGACGACGTGGTCACCGATACGGTTGCGCGATTGCTGGAACTCGGATACCTGAACGATGGGACATACGCCGACGCCTGGGTCGCAACCCGGCGTGAACACCGCCTGCATGGCGAGGTTCGCCTCCGCCACGACTTGGCGCAACGTGGCGTCGCCCCTGAGACCATCACCCTCGCGGTCGTCGACGATGGCGAGGAACTGACCCGTGCCAGGGCCGCCATCGAGAGACGGGTCGGTTCCCTCACCGGTTTGGGCCGGGAAGCATTCTCGCGACGCCTAGGATCGTTCCTCGCCCGGCGTGGGTTCCGCGCGTCGATCGTCACCGCGGTTGTCCGAGATGCCTTCGCCTCATCCGTAGGCGACAGCGACCCGCCGGGTATCTCAGAAGATGAACCGGACGCAAGCTCCGACAGCGAGTGAACCCTGCCAGTCACCGACCACGTGGGCTCCACGGTGGCCTATGATCACAAAATGGATGATCCTTTCGGACTGATCCGCGACTTCAGTGCCACCGGGAATGACTACCCTGAGACGGTTCGGATCTTCAACCAGATCTAAGGTGAGGACGGCCTGACGGTCGAGGCACTCCGCGCCCAGGATGAGAGATGGCCTGGAGACACGTACCGCGCCCACAGGTGGGTGGCCGTACCCAACGACGGCGACGTGGTCGGATGCTGCGATGCCAGGCACGTGCCTAATCAGTTCGACCCAAGCCGGTACAGCGTCCTCGTCTTCGTCTCACCAAGCCACCAACGACGGGGGTGGGGGACACGCCTGCTTCGGCATGCCGAAGAGTTCCTGAAACCGCTGGGTGCTCGCGAACTCATCGGGGAGGCAAAGGCAAACGCGGCCTGCAGTCTTGTCTTCCTTGGCAAACACGGATTCGAAGAAACGCACCGGCTATGGGAATCGCACCTCGATGTCGCGATGTTCAACCCATAACGGTTCTCGGGTGAACGTGACCGGACCGCCACCGCCGGCGTCACCATCACAACTTTGGCGAACGAGCGATCGCGCATTCCAAACTGCATCGAAAGGCTTCATGCCCTCCATACCGGGATTGAGGCTGACGTACCCCGACCGGTCCAAGCAAACGCAGTTTCAATTGAGACCTTTGCCTCGCAAGTGACCGATCATCCCACGACAATTCCAGAGGCCTTCCTGATCGCCTGCCGGGGGGAGGAATATGTCGGCCTCACGTATTTGCGCCGGGTTCCCGGACTTCCCTACATCCTGTCGCAAGCCTTGACCGGAGTGACCCGCCAAGCGCGAGGCCTGGGCATTGCGACCGCCCTCAAGCTGGCGGGCATCGAATGGGCGCGGGCCCAAGGCATCCAGGAAATCAGGACGTGGAACAGTCAGCGTAGTCCGCTCATGATTTCCATCAACGAACGTTTCGGATTCATTCGGGAGGTCGCAATGTGCGAGTTCCACAAGGACCTCTCCGAATGACCCGCTTGGCATAGGTGGACGCTTGGCAAACCCGGACTACGGCGTGACAACCACCCGAAGGCCCTCACCTCGGCGAGTGACGTCAAAGGCCTCCTGCACTTGGGCAAGGGGAAACTGGTGCGAAACCAGGGCGGATGCGTCGAACCTGCCGCTCGCCAGAAGGCTGAGCGCCACCCGGAAATCCTCACTCGTGCACGCACTGGTGCCAGTGACGATCAGTTCGCCGTAATGGATCAGGTTGGCCGAGACCGTGGCGTCACCGGACCCGGCATACCCGGCGAACAGGTTCACGCGACCTCCGGGGCGCACCCACCGCAACAGGTCATGCACCAGGCCCGGCACCCCGATGGCGGCAATCGCCACGTCGGCCCCATCACCTCCCGTTACCGAACGCACAACATCCAGCACTTCATCATGAGTCGGATCGAGCGCCATTGTCGCGCCCATCGCCATCGCCTGTTCACGTCGCGCGGTCGATGGCTCGCTCACGATGATGGACCGTGCGCCGGCCAGACGGGACATCTGGACGTGCATCAGACCAATCGGACCGGCTCCGGCCACCACGACCACATCCCCGACACCCACCTGGCTCTGGCGCTGCCCATTCACCACACACGCCAGTGGTTCGGCAAGCGACGCCTCGGCGTCGGCAAGCGTGTCCGGGATAGCCATGAGGATGCCCCTACGTGCCGCATGCGCCGGCACAACCATGTACTCGGCAAACCCGCCGTCGTACTTGTAGCCAAAAGCCTCACGACGCTTGCAGTGGTTTTCCATCCCGATCACGCAGAAGCGACAGGCGCCGCACGTGATCCCCGGCGGAAAGACCACCCGTTGGCCGATAGTCAGACCAACCGCTGCCTCCGCGCCTTCGCCGAACGAGACGATGTGCGCCGCAATCTCATGCCCAAGTACGCGCGGCGGGTAGACGCCACGCGTCTTGCCTCCACCGAGGATCCGTAAGTCGGTTCCGCACACGGCGCAGGCGTTGACCCTAAGAAGGACCTCGCCCAGACCAGGCACCGGCACTGGGGCCTCGCGCAATTCCATCTGGTTCGGACCGAGAAAAAACGCGGCCTGCATCAGCGCGCCGTGCGCAATCGTCGTCGCCACCGGAACTCCCTCATTCGCCCGTCATACACTTGCGGACCCACCGTCCGCACCAGTCGCAGCACCCTCGGCAAGGGTCTGTCCGACCGGCCTTTGCAGTGTACGCACCGTCACGCAAACCCGCCGACTCGACCGGGACCGTTCAAATCCGGCCCCGGAAACGGCGGGAGCGACCCGTAGACTAGTGCCACAGGCCCGATATGGAACGTACGTACGAACCCACCACCGCGCCGGCACCATCACCGGACATCCGGCAGTTCCTTGCCACCCAACTCAATCCGCCCCAGATGGATGCCGTCACCAACGGGGATGGTCCCCTCCTGATCCTTGCAGGCGCCGGATCGGGCAAGACCAGGGTCATCGCCTACCGGATCGCCTACATCATCCGGGAGCGCCAGATCCCACCGTGGCAGATCCTCGCCGTCACATTCACCAACAAGGCCGCCCGCGAACTTACCCACCGAGTGACCGAACTCACCGGCGAGGATCAGGCACGCCAAGTCAGGATGGGAACCTTCCACGGACTTTGTGCCCGCTTTCTGCGGTCGGATATCGAACTGCTTGGCCGGCGCTACGACCGGAACTTCACCATCTACGACACCGACGATCAGTTGCGCGTGCTCAAGAGGCAGTTCGCCGAGGCCGGACTCAACCCGAAACTCGTCAGCCCGAACGCCGTCCTGGGTGCAATCGGGCGACTGAAGGACCGACTGGTCAGCCCAGCGCAGGCTGCCAATGCGAGCGAGTCCCACAACCCCTTCGAGACCGCCGTCGCTACCCTCTACCGGCGGTATCAGGACGCCCTCGAGGCGGCCAACGCGGTCGACTTCGGCGATCTGATCAATCTCATGCTGCAGTTGCTCGAGAACTTCCCGGACGTTCGGCAACGCTACGCCAACAGGTACCGGCATGTCCTCGTCGACGAGTACCAGGACGTCAACGAAGCCCAATACCGCCTCGTCAAGGCCATCGCCGGCGACCACCGCAACCTGACCGTCGTTGGTGACGACTCGCAAGCGATCTACGGATGGCGTGGCGCAGACGTCCGCTACATCCTGCAGTTCGAACAGGACTTCTCCGAGTGCACCACGGTCCGCCTCGAACAGAACTACCGCTCGACCCAGACGATCCTTGTCGCCGCCCAAGCCATCGAGGCCGGACTGACAAAACGTCACGCCAAGGAACTGTGGACGGCAAACCGGAAGGGCGACCCGATCACCGGCGTCGTGGCCGGGAACGAGACTGACGAAGCCCAGTTCGTGATCCGGGAGATCGACCGCCTCATCGGCACCGGGATCGCCTACCGCCAGATCGCAATCCTCTACCGAACCAACGCGCAGTCCCGTGTCCTCGAGGAACAGTTGGTACGCCGTCGCCTGCCATTCCAAATGGTTGGAGGTACCCGGTTCTACGATCGGAGGGAGATCAAGGAGGTCATCGCCTACCTGCACCTCCTGATCAATCCATATGACACCGATGCGTTCCGGCGTGCTGGCGCAACCCGCAAGGGACTTGGCGACACGACCATCGACAAGTTCGTCGCCTGGGCGGCCGAGACATCGCGCCCAGTCGTGGATGGACTGATCTCATTGCTGCGAGCGGAAGCCTCCGAACGTCCAGGCCCGTACGAACGACCCGGGGTGATGGGTCCATTGCCTTGGAACCGTCGCGCCCATGAACTCCTGCTCGCCTACGCCCGCGACCTCGATGCGTTGATCACGGGCCTCCGCACCCATTCACTCCCCGACCTCCTCGACCTGCTCCTCAAGCGGACCGGTTTCAGGGAGTACCTCCTGGAACTCCGTGACGGCAAGGAACGGTGGGAGAACGTCCAGGAACTAAAATCCGTCGTCACTGAGTACGGGGCATCCGGTGCTGGCG
>BJHB01000163.1:0-6867 GCA_014191415.1 Chloroflexota bacterium | reverse complement strand
GGACAGGGACAATGCGTGTTCGCACGGTCCCGCTCCCGTTCTGACGCTGATCAGGCGCCGCTCGCCAGAACCTGCGCCTTGGCTCGCTCGAATTCGTCGTCACTCAGGGCGCCTGCAGAACGCAGGACGACCAATCGTTCCAGTCCAGACAAGACTGGGGCGGGATCATCTGACGGTGCGTCGAGATAGATGACCTGGGGCTCAGGCTCCTTCTCCTCACCGAAGAGCGACGCCATCAATGCACGGCCAATGACGCTGGTGAGAATCCCGAAGAGAGCCAGACCACAAAGCATGGTCATGCCGGCAATTGCACGCCCGGCAATGGTCACCGGGAACATGTCTCCGTAGCCAACAGTGCACAGGGTCACGATCCCCCACCACATCGACGCCGGGATATTGATGAACTGGGTCGTCGATGGCGGGTCCGCGAGCGGGTCGTACTCAACGTTCCACATCAGTGTCGAAGAGATGATGAGGACGGTAAAGAGCGCAATCAGGTAGATCTGCAGATCGCTCCAGAAAGACGATCCACCACCTTCCATCGTCTTTTCCATGTTTGAGGCAGCAGCCTTTGCAAGCTTGAGGGTCCGGAGCATCCGAAGAACCCGCAGCATCCGCAGGACCTTGAAGAGCAGGCCTCCACCGAGTTGCATCTCTACACCGACAAAGTGCAGGATGTTGATGAAAATATCGATGTAGGTCGGAAGGACCGCGAGGAGGTCGATCATGCCCCACATGCTGAATACGTATGCCAGCTTTTTCGGGGCCAATCGGTAGCTTGCGAGAAACTCGAAGGTGAAGCAGAAGACGATGATCCGCTCGATCCACTCGAACCAAGTGTGATATTCCTCGTGGACCTCGTGAATCGAGTCGGCGACCACGAGGACAACCGATGCGAAGATCAAACTCGTGAGGAACTGTTGCATCGGCATGAACAGTTTCGAGGAATGGTCGGCAAATGCTTCGTAGATGAACTTGTCGAGCGCGCCTGGATCCTCACGCTTGATTGCATCGTTGTGGTCGAGCGCCCCGGCTGACGCCGCCAAAACCATGCTCTCGGCAACGTGGCTGGCAGATGCGGCAATGTCCGACAGTTTCAGGTCTGCGTCGAAGAAAGCGGCTTCCAATGAACTGCGGTCACGCGCCGGATTGGCGCTAGGAACGGCTGTGACCCCGGGGTCCGCAGGACCTGAGCCCGCGGTAGCGATGAGCGCCGCGATGTCCACCCCCTCGGGGAGGCGGCCACCGCCAATAACGACGATCTTGGAACCGACACCCTCTTCGTCATCGCCCTTGCCAAAGAGTGATGTCATGAGTGCCCGCCCCACAACACTTGTCAAGAGCGAGAACAGCGCCAATCCGGCGAGCATGGTGGCACCGGCGACAATCCGTCCGGCCAGCGTGACGGGAAACATGTCGCCATACCCAGTGGTCGTGAGCGTGACAATCGACCACCAGTAGGCCTTGGGAACGCTGGTGTAGGTATAGACCGGGTTGCTCCATCCCTTTTCGGCCCGCTCCGCATAGAGCTTGATCATGGGGTCATTCGCCCACTCGGGCGGAGTGCCTGCCTCCTCGCCCTTGGACAGTTCGGTCAAGGCATCGCCGGTCAGTTCCGGGACGGCCGGACCCACGCCCTCGAATTGGTAGAGGAGGGACGAACTGATCGTGAGGACGGTGAACAGACAGATCATGTAAATCTGGATGTCCATGAGGAAGGTGGACTTCTTCTCGGTCGCCTGGGCCGCGGACTCGGCCGCCTGTTCGGCGGCGAGCTTCAGGAGCTTGAGCATCCGCATGACACGCAAGATCCGCAACTGACGAAGGAAGATCAGGCTTTCGACGCCGCCGAACGCCAATTCGATGTACGCCGGAGCGATGGCCAGAAAGTCAACGATTCCCCACAGTGACAGCACGTAGGCTCGCCGGTTCGGTGCGACCCAGATGTTCAGAAGGTACTCGGCGGTGAACACGGTAAGAAGCACCATGTCGACGCCATGGAAGATTTCGTGGTGATCCTCATTGAGCGGATGGATGGTCTCAAGCGCAAGGATGACAATGCTGGTAAGGATTGCAACCAGGACGACCTTGAGGGTGACGTTGTAGGCCGGCGTATGCGGATGAAGGATTGCGTCCTCGGCGATGCCCCTGAGCCCTCGTGAAGGCTGATGGGTGCCGTGATCACCGTTCGCCACTCCATTGGTGTGGGAAGTGCCATTGGCACCGTGGTCATCGCCGTTCACCGGCACGTGCCCGTTCTGGTGCGGGCCTTGGTCGAGTGTCGGCGGCGCTTGCTTCACCATTCTCCGTGCTCCCAGATGTGACGTTCGTCAGTACTGCTTGGTTCGCGGTGGCGACGTTCGCAAAGGACAATGTGCCTGATATGAAAACCAAGCCACGCGCGCTAGCATACCAACCCCTCGGAAAACGGAGCGCAACGCTACACTCTTTGCCACCCCACGGCGACCCGGAACCCGGCGGACACGGCCGGATTTGTCGTCCGACGCGCGTGGGCGGAGAGGAAACCCACGATGTCGAAGCAGTACGACGGGCCCCCGGAACTCAGCATCGACCCAGAAAAGGACCATACCGCGACCATCAAGACTGCGAAGGGCGACATCGTCATCCAGTTGTACGCCAAGTCGGCGCCGCTGACGGTGAACAACTTCGTGTTCCTGGCCCAGGACGGCTTCTACGACGGCGTGACATTCCACCGGGTGATCCCCGGCTTCATGGCACAGACGGGTGACCCAACCGGCACGGGACGCGGTGGCCCGGGATACCGGTTCAACGACGAGGCATCCGCGCTGAAGAACCGTCACAGCGATGCCGGAATCCTGTCCATGGCGAATGCAGGTCCGAACACCAACGGAAGCCAGTTCTTCATCACGTATGGACCAACGCCTCACCTGGACGGCAAGCACGCGGTCTTCGGCACAGTAGTCAAGGGAATTGACGTCCTGAAGTCCATCTCGGAGCGCGACCCAGGGCCATCCTCAACCCCTGGTGACGTGATCGAGACCATCGAGATCACCGTCGCGTAACGCCAAGCGCGAACCCCGGGAAACCGGAAAGACAACCGTCAAGAAACTCCTGTTCGGCCCGTCCTGGAATACGTCCAAGACGGGCCGGTCTGTCACTCCCCGCCGGTTCCGCCGACAACCGACGGACTAGTCTGGGCTGTCAGGTAGTCAACCGTCCGGATGGCATCGTCAATGGGTTCACCGCTGTCAAAGTCGCCGTCACCATCGGTGTCCTCCCCACTCGACCCGAACAGGGAACTCATGAGGGCACGGCCGACCACGCTGGTGAGGATGCCGAAAAGGGCGAGGCCCGCGATCATGGTGACCATCGCCACGAAGCGCCCGGCGAGGGTGACTGGAAACATGTCGCCGTAGCCGGTCGTGGTGATAGTCACGACGGCCCACCACATGGCGACAGGGATGTTGATGAACTGCGTGCCGGCCTGGTCAACCTCAAGCGTGTAGATGAGGGTGGATGACATGGTAAGGACCGTCAGCAGGGCGATGAAGTAGATCTGGAGATCCATCCAGAATGTGGACTGCTTACCCGCCATCGTAGCCTGGGCCGACGAAACGGCCGACTTCATGAGCTTCAGGACCCGCAGCATCCGGAGAACCCGGAGGATCCGGATGATCTTGAACGCGATGCCGTGGGAAAGGTCGACCTCAATGCCAAATGATGACGAGATGGCGAAGACAAGCGTGATGTAGGTCGGCAGGATGGCAAACAGGTCAACGAGCCCCCAGAAACCGAGGACGTAGGCACGCTTGTTCGTCGCGAGATACAGGTAGGAAAGGTATTCAAGCGAAAAGAGGACCACCATCGCGACTTCAAAAATCTCGAAAGTGGGGCCAAGGGTCTCGTGAATCTCGGAAACCGAATTGAGGATGACGATCCCGATTGACGCGAAGATGAGGACGGTAAGCACACGGCGCACCCACGCGAACAGTTGGGTCCGCTCGTCAACGAACGCGTGGCGAAGGACCTGGGTGAGGATAGAGTCAGTCGCGACGGCCTTGGCAGTGTCGATCTGACGCCCACCAGTGGCCTCCACCGTCTCCCGGACAATGACCCTGGCAGCTTCCCCAAAGCCGGCAAGAGACTGGGCAGAAAACGATGCGGTCAGGTCCGTCGGTTGATCGTCGTCGAGGACGCGATCGGTGCCGCCTCGCCCAATCACCACCCGTGGTCCCAGCACCCGAAGGGAATCGAGGAGGGCCCGCAATTTTGCGCGCCTTTCGCCAGCCTGGGGATCCCCGTCCCCCTGGCGCCCGAATAGCGATCTCATCAAGGTGCGCCCGACAACACTTGTCAGCAGCGAGAACAGTGCCAGGCCGGCAAACATGGTCAGCGCACCTGCAAAGCGGCCGAACCCGGTGACCGGGTACATGTCTCCGTACCCCGTGGTCGTCAAGGTCACGAAAGCCCACCAGATTGTCATCGGGACGTTGTCGAACGTGTAGGTCGGAAGCGGCCAACCTTGATCGGCACGCGCCTTGTAGAACACGATCATCGGGTTCGACGCCCAGGCTTCGATGACTGGTTCGGCGTCATCCGCAAGCAGTTTCAGGGCCTCGGACAGAGATGGAGCATCCACCGGATACGGCTCGATGTGATAGACCACGGTCGCACTGATCACGAGGACCGTGAACAGGCAAATCAGGTAGATCTGGATGTCAAGCCAGAACGTGTTCTTGTCCTTGGCATTCGCGCTCGACTCGGCCGCACGTTCGCTGGCGAGTTTCATCAACTTCAGCATCCGCAAGACCCGCAGGATGCGGAGTTCGCGGAGGAACCCGATGTTCACGCCCGGGATCAGGGTACCGCCGGTGCCAGACACATCGAGAAGCGCAAGGAACGAGGGTGCGATCGACAGGAAGTCGATCACCCCCCAGATACTGAAAAGGTACGCACGCCGGTTCGAGGCAACCCAGATGTTCGAAGCGTATTCAACTGTGAACAGCACGAGCAAGGCGTAGTCGATCGTCACAAACGCCGAAAGGTAATCCTCGTGCAGCGGATGGACAGTTTCCAGGACGAGCGCGATGACCGACGTCAGGATGGCAACGAGAATGACGACAAGCGTCCGCCGATAGGCAAGGGACCGCGGATCGTGGAGCGCACGCCGAACAAGTCCCCGGACGCCACCGCTCGATGGGGCCGAGACGTGGTGGGCCGTCACCGTGTGCGTTGACGACCCAGCCATTCCGTTCCTCCAACCGCGCGCCTCTCAATCTCTTCCCCGGCCGCCCGCAGGCCATTCTGGTCGACGTGCGCGGCCCGGTGCCGTCATGGAGGAAGCCTATCGTCACCTGTGAGATAATCCGCCGCCATGCGCGGGAACTCACGACGGCTGCCGGTGCTGCGTGCAGGACGGCTAGTCCGGATCCGGCGCGCAATCGAAAGTGACCAGGCCGAACTGGCGCGCCTGCGCGCCGATCCGGAAATCGATCACTTCATGGGAATAGACGCGTCGCCCTCGGCGTGGTTGTGGCGGCACGTGCCATTGGGTGACCAAAGTGCTGCGCTAACAGACTTGATGATTACGACTCTTGTTGGCGAACCACTTGGGTTAGTGAGCCTTTGGGACCGTGCAATCCCGCACAATGCGGCCGAGCTGTCAATCTGGATCGGCGCCGGACACCGGGACAGGGGCTATGGAAGCGAGGCGCTCCGGTTGACCCTCCGATACGCGTTCGACGACCTGCACCTCCACAAGGTCTACCTCCGCGTGCTCGAGTTCAATCACCGGGCACGCCGCACCTACGAGAAGTGCGGCTTTGTGGTGGAGGGAGTCCTCCGGGAGGAGATGTGCATTGAAAGCGTCTGGCATTCCCTCCTTTACATGGGAGTGCTTGCATCGGACTTCCAAGCCGCAGACCTTGCCTTCGAACCGATCGACGAGTTCGACTCCCGGATGCCACCGGCCGTAGTGTGAACCCGCCACTACCCCCATTCCGACGTGGGTTGGAGAGCTCCATCCGGAGGCCACTCGCGGTCGAAGCGCTCAGCCACAAGCGCCGCGGTGAGGCGCGGACGTTCAAGCCACGTCAGAGCGCGGGGCCGGCAGGCGTTGAAGCGCTCCACCTGGAGGTCAATCTCCTCGGCTTGATGCAGGTACGCATTACGGGCCCGCGTACGCGCTTTGTGGCTACGGCGGGACGAGCCAGGGACAACCGAATGGGAGCGGCTGCTTCCAAACAATCGCGACAACACCCGTTCCCACCAGGGAAGTGAGCCTTGGCGGGCCACGGAACCCGTGGCAGGCGAGACTTCGTGAGCCCCTCGCGTCGCCTCGGACCGTGCCGCAACTACAAACTCCGTCAGGGCTTCTAGTCCGTCGTCTATTTCCCGGCCCAGTTCGATCCAAAGCGGCGCACCGCCGGCCTGGCGAAGGATGCGGTACGCCACCTCCATGTCGCCGGCGAAGGGGTTCTCCTCGCCAAGGTCAAGCGGCCGACCCGAACCGGGAACATTCGCAAAATCGCCTCGCTCAATGGCCTCGCGTATTCGGCTCTCGGCAAAAGAATCCCGCGGCGCGTCGCAGAATAGCGACTCACCCTCCCTGCTGACCGGCACAATTTCTCCCTGACAGGCTCTTGCAATGTCATCAGCCACACGTTTGACCGGGAAGACACCGCAAGCGAAGCGTATCCAAATCTGGCGCCTTGGGAGAGGACGTTGCACCCGACGTTCTTGGCACGATGGCTCCCGGTTAGCAGTCGAGGGCTAGAATCCCTGAAGATGGTGGTCGGCGGCATCGGATTGGCCCGGTCCACACGACTTGGATACCCGCTGCTGATTTCGACGGGCGCATCCCACTGGCCGGAGAACGAGAACCTC
>BJHB01000162.1:0-6871 GCA_014191415.1 Chloroflexota bacterium | reverse complement strand
ACCGGGTGCGTCACGCCAGACATCGTGCCGTACATCGAGCGGTCACTTGCCCGGAAGGGGCGAATCGCACCCTCTGGCATGCAACCGTCTGCGATCTAGGGGCCATTTCCGCACACGTATACAATGGTTGATGCCGGGTTTGAGACATCACCCGACAGGAGGAAAGTCCCAATGGAGATGGTTCCCACGTCCCGCCGACGCCTGATGGCACTTGGCTTTGCTACCGCCGGCATTGCGGGATCGCTTGTTGCGGCGTGCGGTGGCGATGCGGCCCCGGCGGCCCCGGCGAAGGCCGAACCCACGAAGGCCGCAGCCCCGGCAGCCCCAGCCGCCCCGACGGCCGCGGCGACGGCTGCTGCGCCCACCAAGGCCCCGGAACCGGCGGCAGCCCCGGTGAAGTTCCCTGATGTGCTTTACGTGACCACCATCAACAACTTCACTACCAATGATCCGGCCTTCCTGCAAGCTGCCGACGAGTTCATGGCTTCCCGCAAGGTGAAGATCGAGTTCACGCCGGGAAGTGTCCAGGACGTCACGGCCAAGATTGCGGCTGGAACGCCACCGGACGTGACCCGCCGTGATGCGGCCGCCTTCCACAAGATCGTCTCTGAAAATGGGATGCGCGACCTGAATCCCTACTTTGCGAAGACGAAGGACATGAAGATTTCCGACTTCTATCCTCATCTTCTGAAGATGCATACCTTGCAGGGGAAGCTGTACGCCATTCCCGAGGATTTCCAGCCGGCTTCCACCATGTATTACAACCCGCAGATCTTCGAGAAGGCGGGAGAGAAGCCACCAACGCCGGACATGAACTGGACCCAGTTCCTTGACTTGGCCAAACGATTGACCAAGGGCAGTGGTGATGTTGCCGAACAGTACGGGTTTGCCTTCCCGAAGGGTTGGTACGAACAATTCATTTACAACTTTGGCGGGCAAATGGTCGATGATGTTGAAAATCCGACCAAGTGCTTCCTTGACAGTTCGCAGGCCATCCAGGGTCTGGAATTCGTCGTGGACTTGCAGCACAAGCACCGGGTGATGCCTACTCCGGAGGCAATGCGTACGGCGAACATCACTGCCGAGGCAAACTGGTTCCCCGCCGGGCGCGCCGCAACCCTGAACCAGGGAACATGGTTCACCGGTACTCTCAACCTGGCCAAGGACAACATGCCGTGGGCAATCACCCTCATGCCCAAGGGCCAGGATGGCAAGTGGCACTACTTCACTGGCGGTTCGGGGTGGGCAATTCCCACCGGTGCCAAGAACCCTGATGCATCGTGGGAATGGATGTCGTGGCAGTTCGGTCCGGCGGGATGGAAGTCGTGGTTGGCAAAGCGTGACCCGAAGACCTTCTGGCTGCCGGCCATCAAGTCCATTGCCGCAGATGAGGCCAAGCGGTTGGAGAAGTACTACCCCAACGCCAGTCTGGTGGTGCAGAGCGCCGAGCACATCTTCCTTCGCCCCGGCGGTGCCAAGTGGGAGAAGGCGAACGCCGAGATCCTCGGCCCTGCCCTCACGTCCCTGTGGGAGAACAAGGCGCCGGTGAAGGCCACCATCCAGGAGGCCGTCACCCGCATCAACGCCGTCCTGGCCGGGGGCTGACCCCGGCACCCGCAGCCACGCACTCCCCCGGTGATGCCTTGCCGGTATTCCCGGGGGTTGCGTGGCGGGGTCCCCAATGCGGTATCATGGTATTGTTGATCGGGATACTCTACATTCCGACCGGGAGACCGTGATGGCCGAGGCAATCGCGCACGAGACCGAATGCACTGATGTCACCGCCCGCCGCGCCCATCAGTTTGGCGTGGTTGGCCTGAGTGTCCTTGGGATTGCCTTTGCGTGGATTGCGCCGGAGATGCCGACGGGAGGGATTCTCCTGTTGGCGGCGGGCGTCATCATGGGTGTGGGACGTTTCTGGACGGGCGCGGATGTCTTCCGGCAGTTTGTCTGGCGCGTTGCTGAACCACGCGGGTGGGTGCAGGCGGACCTTGTTCCGGAGGCCACGGCCACGCGCCGGGTTGCCCGGGTGATTGGTGGTCTTGTCCTGGGCGCGGCGGCCCTGCTGGCCTTTGCCGATGAAACCGTGGCTGCGACGGCCCTGACCGGCATGCTGGTCCCCATGATGCTGCTGGACGCCACGGCAAGCATCTGCCTGCTGTGTATTGCGCGCGTGCAGTTCCGCATGCTGCAGTACCGCATTACCGGGCGCTGACCCACCCTCTGGAACTCTGGCTGCCGGCACGTTCCTCCTGGCCGGCAGCCAGAGGGTCACCCCGCAACCGTGCGTGTGCCGGTATCCAGTTGTGCCGTCGCGATCCCGATGGCCACGTCCAGCACCCGCCGGCATTGGTCGGTATCCATGCCGTAGGGCACCGGTTCCAATACCAGGCGACGGTAGCGCCATGGCGTGGTGGCATCGGGTAGCCATGGCAGGTCAAGCAGGATTGCCACCCGGGCCAGACCACGGATGAATGGGCCCGGTTCGGGTACACCTCCGGGTGTGTGGGGTGCGAGGGCCTCGGCGAGCCATGTGGGCAGGGGCCCCAGTCCACCTTCGGCGATGCGGATTCGCGCGCCTTTCCTGCCCGGTTCGTCCTGATCGGCGATGCGCTGGATAGCCTCGGGCACGGCACGTTTCACGTGGCGCACCCACGCCGCCCACTGGCGACGGTCGGAGACCACCACGTCCACGTGGGCCTGGCGTCGTCCGCGCGCCACGGCATCAGGTTCCTCGGGGTGTCCGCCGCAGGAGAAGACGGTGCGCGCCCAACCGGTGCGGTTGAGGGCCTCGACCAACGGGCGCACGGGGGGGTCCAGGAGGTCGTTGTCGGGCAGCGATGCGGGCATGCCGGTGCCCGGTGCGCCGGTGGGAAGCCACGGCACGAACCCGCCCCCGACGGGTGCCGACCCAGTGCCTTGCGAAGCCATGCCGGATTGTCGCGCGTCGGCGGGCGTCTGGTCGACCGTGCGACCGGGAAAATGCGTCGGCGCTGATGAAACCGGGACGTGGCAATACCGTTGGCGTGTGTGTGAAGGCCGTTCGGGCGGTATCATCCGGAACGACGATCACGGTGGGCAGGGTGTCTCTCTGGGGGAACCGGGGATACCCGAGGCGGGTTTGCGAACCGCGCCGTCCTGCTGTATCGGGCCATGGTCGCGCGGTGGGACTACATGGCACGTTTCCGGTACGTTCCTGACGGCCGGGTGCGTTCGCGTCACCGATCGGAGTAGAGAGGAATCAATCCATGTCTTCAAGCACGACACGTCGTGGCTGGTTGGCGTCGTTCGGACTGCTTGGCGCGGCTGGATCTTCGCTGATCCTGGCCGCATGCGGTGGCGACGCCGCCCCGGCGGCCCCGGCGAAGGCCGAACCCACCAAGGCGCCGGCAGCACCGGCGGCCCCGACAGCGGCTGCCGCCGCCGCCGCCCCGACCAAGGCCCCGGAACCAACCAAGGCTGCCGAGAACGTCGAGATCACCTTCCATTCGCGTGGCGGCCCGCCAACCGGCCAGGAAGTCATCCTGTACGAAGAGCAGATGCCGCTCTTCATGAAGAAGAACCCGAACATCAAGGTCAAGCACGAGGGCTTCACCGGCGAGGACTACGTCAAGAAAGTAACCGTCCTGCTTGCCGGTGGCAGCATTGGCGATGCGATGTGGACGGCCCTCGGCGACGGATCGATCTACAACTTCGCTGCCATGAAGTCGATCATCGCGATGGACGACCTGGTTGCCAAGGAGAAGTTCGACCTCGGGCAGTATTACGCAGGTGCCATTGGCGCGATGAAGCGCGACGGCAAGTTGTACGCGCTGCCCTTCAAGAGCCATCCCGGCATGGCGGTGATGTTCTACAACAAGGATCTGCTGGCTGCGAAGGGTGCGGCGGGCGAGCCGACCAAGGACTGGACGCTTGACCAGTTGTTGGAGAACGCCAAGAAGGCGTCTGCCGAGGGGATGTACGGGTACGACCCGAACCTGGACCAGAAGACCTTCCTCGCGCTGACCCGTGCGCACGGTGGCGAACTGATCGACGCCGAGGGCAAGAAGAGCCTGCTGAACAGCCCGGAGGCGATTGCCGCCATCACGTGGTTGTACGAGGCGATCAACAAGCACAAGATCACCCCAACCCCGGACCAGCTGAAGGAACTTGGCGGTGACGCCAAGTCGTTTGGCGCGGGCAAGGTGGCGATGCTGCGCCGTGGCACGTCGTTCCAGATCGCGGCCGGCCAGGAAGTCAAGGACCAGTTCAAGTGGTTCGTGACCGTCCATCCGAAAGGCCCGAAGGGCGTCGGCGGTTCCGACTACGAGGCCGACGGCTACTCGGTGACCAGTGCCTCCAAGAAGAGCGCGGCGGCTTGGGAGTGGGTCAAGTGGCTCACCAATCAGGAGTCGGGAATCCGTCTGGGCGAGATTGGTGGCACGGTCGGTGGGCGACCTGACGTCTACAAGTCGGACCGCCTGATCAGCAAGCAACCGGAGCGCAAGGTGTTCCTTGAGGCGATGGAGAACGCGCAGGCGTGCCGCCCGGCGTACAACACCCTCTTCAACGACTACCGGATTGCCATGCACGAGGCGCTCATGCCCTTGTGGACCGGCAAGGAGACCCCGTCGAAGAGCTTCCTGGACAATGCCAACACGGTGGTCCAGGCAATCCTCGACAAGCCCGCACCGAAGGCATAGTCCCACCGCGCATCTGCACCGTCAGGGCACCCCTCGTGGGTGCCCTTTCTGTCTGTTTTGGGTAGCGCGTCCCAATTGTGGTTGGGGTGCATGATTCTAGTCCGGTGCATCACCGCTGGTCCGCGGGCATCCTTGCCCGCATCGCCGTCGGTGCGTTCCACGTGGCCTCCGTGCACCCCTGCCCATCCCACACTCCAATCCCATCGCGGATATCATTGGCCGTCGGTGGGGTGGACGCACAAGTGGTGACACCCAACCACGGGGCCTTTTGCCCGGTCCGTCCTACCCGCGTCCCATTCCGTTGCCTTGCGGTGAGGCCTGGAATGCTGGTGTTCGTCATGCACCCAGGTGGTGTGGGCCGCTAGGCACCGCGAAACGCAGGAGGAACGCGCTACATGACCGTCCCCATTTCACGCCGGCGGCTGTTGCTTTCACTGGCTGGGATCGCCGGAACAGCCTCGACCCTGTCGGCCTGCGGCGGTGATGCCGCACCGGCGGCCCCGGCGAAGGCCGAACCCACCAAGGGACCGGCGGCGGCCCCGACCACGGCGGCGGTTGCGACGGCCGCCCCCACCAAGGCTCCGGAACCGACGAAGGCTGCGGAACCGGTCGAGATCACCTTCCATTCCCGCGGAGGCCCACCCACTAATCAGGAGATCATCCTCTACGAGGAGCAGATGCCGCTCTTCATGAAGAAGTTCCCCAACATCAAGGTCAAGCACGAGGGCTTCACGGGCGAGGACTACCTCAAGAAGATCACCGTCCTCCTTGCGGGGAATTCCATCGGCGATGCCATGTGGACATCGGTCGGCACGGGCACTATCTACAACTTCGCGGCGCAGAAGGCCCTCCGGCCGATGGACGACCTTGTTGCCAAGGAGAAGTTCGATCTCGCCCAGTATTACGCCGGGTGCATTGAGGCGATGAAGCGCGAGGGCAAGGTGTACGGCCTCCCCTTCAAGAGCCACCCGGGCATTGCGATGCTCTACTACAACCAATCCCTCTACGAGTCCAAGGGAGCAGCCATTCCCACCAAGGACTGGACCCTGGAACAGTTGATTGACAATGCCAAGAAGGTCACCAGTGACGGGGTGTACGGCTACTACTTCTTCATGAAGCCGATCTCGCGCACGATCCTGTCGCTCACGCGGGCGCACGGCGGTGAACTGTTGGATGCCGAAGGCAAGAAGAGCCAGTTGAACTCGCCGGCGGCGATCCAGGCGGTGACGTGGCTCTACGAGGCGATGTACAAGCACAAGATCACACCGACACCGGCCCAACTTGAGGCAGTCGGTGGCGAGGCCAAGGGCTTTGCGGCAGGGAAGATCGGGGCCGAGCGTCACGGATCGGCATTCCAGATCACTGCCCAGAACGAGGTCAAGGACGCCTTCAAGTGGTTCGTGGCGGTCCATCCCAAGGGCCCGGCCGGCAAGGGTGGGTCCGACTACGAGGCCGACGCCTACTCGATTGCCCAGGCCACGAAGAAGTCCGAAGGGGCCTGGGAGTGGGTGAAGTGGCTGACCAATCAGGAATCGGGCATCCGCCTTGGTGAGATTGGCGGAACCGTCGGTGGGCGCCCGGATGTCTACAGGGCGGACCGGATCCTCAAGTTCCCGGAACGCAAGGTCTTCCTGGAGGCGATGGAGGGTGCCATGCCCGGTCGCCCGACTTTCAATACGCGGGCAACCGAATATGAGACGGTGATGGGCGACGCCCTGCTACCGCTGTGGGACGGCAAGGAACAGCCAAGCAAGACGTTCCTGGACAATGTCACCGCACAGGTACAGGCAATCCTGGACAAGCCACTGCCATAGGGGCGATCTGCGTCGGTGCGTCCCCGGATTTCCCCCGGGGGCGCACTGCTTGGGTACGGGCGCCTGATTACCCCTTCACCGACCCGGCAAGCAGGCCACGGTGGAAGAGGCGGCTGAGCAACAGGTAGATGATGATCGTCGGTGATGCCGCGATCAGGGCGGCGGCCATCTGCGCGCCGTAGTTGGTGAAGAAACTGCCCGTGAGGTTCTTGACGGCCACCATCACCGTCCGCATGTCCGGATTGCTCAGGATCACGAGTCCGATCAGGTAGTCGTTCCAGATGCTGGTGAACTGCCAGATCATGCTGACACCGAAGGCGGGCATTGCCAAGGGAAGCATGATGTGCCGGAAGACACCCAGGATCCCGGCACCGT
>BJHB01000161.1:0-6974 GCA_014191415.1 Chloroflexota bacterium | reverse complement strand
GCGCGCGGGATGGGGTTGGGGTCCGTGTCGCGACGATGGGCAAGGAAACCGGTACGGGTCGCCTCGGACAGTTCCTGGCGATGCAGGCGTCCCTTGTACAGGCCCTACCAGGGGCGCGTGCGGTGTTCATCCACATGGTTCCACGCTATGCCGTGTTGGCAGCGCCGCTGGCCCGGATCTTTCGGGTACCGGTGATCCTGTGGTACGCACATGGGAATGTCGATCGGGCGTTACGGATGGCCGTGCCGCTCGTCCAACGCATCCTGACGCCGACACGGGATAGTTTCCCGATCGATGGAGCGATTGACCCTCACGTGCGGGCGCGCCTCGCGTGCATCGGCCATGGGATAGATACGGCGCGGTACTCGCCCGATGGCCTTACCGACCCGGTCCCCGGTCTCGTGGTGAGTGCCGGACGGCTGTCGCCGGTGAAGCGCCATGAGGTCGTAATGCGGGAACTCGCGGCGATCACGCCTGATCGGTGGTCGTTGCGGGTGGTCGGGGCACCTTTGCACAGCGCCGACGCTTCGTACCGTGTACGCCTTGAAGCCGAGGCAGGTTCACTGGGGGTCGCGGACCGCGTGACGCTTGTGGGTGCGGTTCCGTTTGACCGGATGGCGATGGAATATCGTTCGGCGTGGGTATTGGCCCACACGAGCCGGACGGGAAGCCTCGACAAGGTGGTGCTTGAGGCAGCGGCCTGCGGTGTGCCTGTTGTCAGTACTGCGCCGTCTTCGAGGGCAGTCCTCGGCCCGTTTGGTGACGAATTGCTTGCAACGGATGACCGAACATTCGGCGAGCGGCTTCGCGCCGTTCTGGGATGGTCCGCAACCAAGCGCGATGACGTGGGGAGGGCACTTCGGGGCGCCGTGATTGCGGGTCATGGCCTGGACCACTGGGCAGACCGCGTTGCGGATGTCGTTGGAGGACTGTGAGGGGATGCAACCCGACCCCATTGCCCCTGATTCAGATACGCTTCGCTCGATCCGGGTACTCTATGTTTTCACGGCACGCAAGCGTCGCCTCGCCGAGGGAGTTGGAGCGATGCGCGATCCCGACACGCTTCTGTTCGGCTACAACTGGTTGCAGGCACGTCCTGGACTGGAAGCCGTGGCGGGGTCGTTGACCGATAGGGGACGCCCGGTGCACGTGGACGTCCACGAACCGGAATACGGGCCCCTGGGCCGTGCACTGATGGGTCTGGTCGGGCGTCTTGGACCGGATGTGGTGCAGCTGAGGGTGCTGCCCCAATTCACTCGCAATGATGTGGTCTTCCTGACGGGTGGGTGGCCGTTGCTTCTGGCGTCGAGGCTCATCCCGGCGTCCAGCCGACCGAGGCTGGTGTGGCTGAACATGACGCTGACAAACCTGCTTCGCGCGGGCGGCATCCGCGCACGCCTGATCGCGATCGCAGCCCGCATGGCTGATCGAATCGTGTGTGTCTCGTCAGATCAGCAGGCTTACCTTTCGCGACGCCTCGGCCTGCCGGTGTCACGGTTGCCAGTCGTAAGGTCGGGAACGGATATTCGCTTCTTTGATAAGGCCTTGGCGTCGCCCGTGGTGGATGGGGGCATTCCGTTCGTCCTCGCCGCTGGTCGCGATGCCGGTCGCGACTATGCAACCTTGTGCCTGGCGGCAACCGGCGCTTCGTGGCCAGTCACCATCGTGTGCAGTCCACGCAACATGGAGGGCGTTTCGGTGCCTCCGAACGTGACGGTCCGCTACGACCTGCCACCTCGGGAGCTCCGCGACTTGTACGCGGCGGCGCGGGTCGTGGTGATCCCGACGGGTAGTGATGATGATGCGCCAGTTGGATCGGATTGCTCGGGGACGCTGGTGCTTCTGGATGCGTTGGCGATGGGGACGCCGGTCGTAATTACTTCGCGCAGGTCAGTTGCGGAGTACGCCATGGAAGCGGACACCGTGACGACGGTGAGCGTTCGGGATGCAACGGGCTTGCGCATGGCCCTAGATGCGGCAATGGGTGTCTCGCGTGACCACCCTCGGGGTTCTTATGGGACCGCGTACCCCACTACCCCCTCTCCCGTCGCGGGAATGGGGAGCAGTCGTACGCGCGGCAGCACACATCCGGGGAATGGGAGGCCTCGGTCGACGGCGGATTTTGCTGCGGGCGTGGCGGCTGTCTTCCGGGAGGTTGCGTGACGATTCCGCCCCCGGACACGTTCACTTCGGGGGTTGGGCCCCCATTCCCTCCCCCGTTACGACCGGAGAGGGGGGCGTCCCGGCCCGATGTCGGTCACGACTGCCCCTCCGGCCCCCCTCCGAACACGGGAAGGGGGTTGCCTCGTGTCCTGACGGTGAGTCTTGACACTTCGTTGGTCCGCAACCCGGGAGATCAGGTTCTCGGCGACACTGTTGCGCGACACCTGGACTACGCGCGGAATCTCGGTTCACTTCATGTCATTGTCAAGACCGGCAAGCGTGGACCGGATGGTGGGAGCATCTCGGGACGCATTGATCTCGCGCCCGGATTGGTGGTGCACCCGACGAGGTCGGTCAACCGGTACGCCTTCATTGCTGATGCGATTCGGATCGGCATCAGCGTTGGGCGTCGCGAGGGGATTGATGTCGTCTCGGCACAGGATCCGTTCGCAACCGGTATTGCCGCCCTTGCAATCGCACGCGTACTTCGCCGTCCATTCAATATGCAGGTGCATTTCGACTTCGCCGGGCATCCGTTCTGGCGCAGTGAACGGTTGGAACACCGATTGTTTTTCCCCTTTGCCCGCTGGATCGTGCGACAGGCGCAGACGGTGCGGGTGGGGACCACGCGGGAACGGAAGATCTATTCTGGTTGGGGTATTGACCCCAGTCAAATCATGGTGGCACCCGTCGCGGTAGACCTTGACCGCTTCACGGATGTGGCGCCAAACCATGGTTTTCGATCGTGGGTCGACGGGACGGGCGGCGACGCCTTGGTCCTGACCATGTGCCGGTTGGTGCCATCGAAGGATCTGTCGACGCTCCTGCGCGCGGCTTCCCACGTCATTGCTGTCAGGCCGCGAACAAGGTTCATTGTTGTTGGTGGCGGACCGCTGCGACAGCGGCTTGAGTCGGAAGCCCGGGCCCTTGGCATTGGCGATGCCGTCAAGTTTGCCGGGGTGATCGATGGGACGGAAGCACCGTCGGCGATGGCATCCGCTGACATCTACGCGCTGACATCGTGGTACGAAGGCACCAGTCTCGTCACCCTTGAGGCGGGAGCGTCCGGGGTGCCGGTAGTTTCCACCGATGTGGCTGGAACTGATGACACGATCATCAATGGAGTGACCGGGATGGTTGTTCCGGTTGGTGACGATCACGCGTTCGCGACGGCGCTACTTGGTTTGCTAGATGATCCGGTGCAGCGCTTCGCAGTGGGCGAGGCGGCGCGTCGCCACGTGCGGGCACAGTTTGGGCGTGCGGATGCAGTTACCGCACTGACTGATCTTTGGACCGAAACTGCTTTTCCTGGTGGTTCTGAAGTCCCGAGTGGAGGACTGACAGGTCCGGATTGGCTGTATGTGGCGAATGCGCGGTTTCCAAGTGAAAAGGCGCAGTCGTATCAGATTGCCCAGATGGTCGATGCGTTTGCGACTGACGGCGTTGCAGTTGAACTCGTTCATCCGGACCGCGCAAATCTCGATGACATCCGTGAGGAGGATCCACGATGGTTCTACGAATTGCGTGGGCCGCTTCGCCGACACGCTATTCGGGTGTTGGATGCGGTGAAACTGGTCACCATTGATCAACCGATTCTCAATCGTCCGCCTTGGCCCGGCCTCGCGTTTGCCGTGCAGGCTCTCACCTTTGCGATCGGCGCCGCGCGCCATGCGCGGAGGTCGCGCGCAAAGGTGATCTACGGGCGTGATTGGGCAATCCTCTGGGCGCTCGCACGTGCCGGTGCCGGACGACCGGTGGTGTGGGAGGCTCACGACCTGCCTGAGCGGCATCGGTCAAGGTCTTTGTTGCGACGGGTGTTGCCTCGGTTCGATGGGATTGTCGCGATCACTTCCGGTGTCCGTGAGGCGCTGATCGAGATGGGCGCGGATCCCGATCGGGTAGTCGTGGCTCCGGATGCCGTTACGTGGGAACGCTTCGCCATCGAGACGCCTGCCGTTGATGCCCGCCGGACCCTCGGGCTGCCAGTCTCGGGAAGGATGGTTGTGTATGCCGGACACCTCTACCCGTGGAAGGGATCGCATGTCCTCGCACGGGCCGGGCAGTTCGTGCCCGAGGATGTGACCATCTACATTGTCGGCGGTACCCCGGCGGATGTCACATCCTTCCGCACCTACGTTCAGACCGAGGAACTCCGGCAAGTCCGGGTCGTGGGCCACGTGCCGCCGACCCAAGTGCCTGCCTGGTTACGCGCCGCCGACGTTGTTGTGCTGCCAAATTCCGCGCAGTCGGTCATCGGGTCCCGGTACACGTCCCCGTTGAAACTCTACGAGTACCTCGCGTCTGGCAGGCCGATTGTTGCCAGTGATGTGCCAGCGATCCGCGAGGTTCTCACCGATGGCGAGACGGGGATCCTGGTGGCTCCCGACGATCCTGCTGCACTGGCGGGAGGAATCGTGACCTTGCTTGCCGATCAGGTGCGTGCGGACCGGATCGGCACGGCGGGACGTGAATGGGCCCGGTCCAGGACGTGGGACGCGCGTGCCAGACTGATCCGTACGTTCGTCGATGCGTTGGAAAGGCGATGATTGTCCGGTTCCCTCCGCGATCGCGACCCCCCTCCCACCGGAGATTGCATGGTGTTGACCACGCACGGGAGGAACTTGGGTGATGCCTCGGTTCGGACTGTTGGCGGCGAGGCTTGTGGGTGCGTTGCCGGACTTGCATCGGTTTGGGCCGTACTGGCGGGTTCTTCGTGCAATGCGTCGGAGAACCCTGCAATTGGCCGGGGTCTCTGTTGGAAACTTGGCAACGATCCATGAGCGAGTTCACATTGATCGCCGGGTCGCAGTCACGATTGGCGAACGCGTAGACATCCGTGACCGTGTACGGATTGGGATTGCCGAGTCCGGCGACCGTGCCGGTCGACTTGATATCGGTGTCGGAACAGTGATCCTCTCCGATACCCAGATCGACTGCAGTGCATGGGTCCGGGTTGGATCCGGCACCCACGTCGGGAGACGTGCCCAGATATTCACGCATTCGCACGATACGTCTCGTAGGGATGTGCCAGTGCTTGACGCACCGATCACCGTGGCTCCGGTCGCCATCGGTGACGATGTGATGATCTACAACGATGTCGTGATCCTGCCCGGAGTGACAATCGGAAATGGCGCGGTCGTGGCAATCCGCTCGGTCGTTACCCGGGACGTTGCTCCGTACTCAATCGTCGCCGGGTCACCCGCGCGCGTTGTCGGGACGCGGGGTTAGGAGATCTGGGCACGTCAGGCTCAGGTACTGTTCTCCGCACCCCGTCCGGGGTTCGTTTCCTGGCGGCCCTCGTCGCCTCCCTTGATCGTGAGCGCAGCGAACACATACATATGAAGTGGGCAACGGGGTGGGGTGATGACACCGATGCCGCCCGAGTCCGTTCTATCCTTACTTGGGACCGGTCCACCGGTAAGGCAGGTGGTTCGGGTCAGTCGCAAGATTCATGAGTGGCTTCGTGAGCGCAGCGGGCATGTAAATAAGGGGGCGACGGGGTGGGGTGAGGAGCGCGGCATGTGGGCGACGCAGAAAAGGAAACGCGTGATGACCTCGACGGCGAAGCCGCTGACCTCTGAAGATGACGACGCGTCGCTCATCGAGATCGGTGATGCCGGGGCGTCGCCGGAGGATCTCGGCAGCCCGGAGAACGGTGCACACAGCGAATTCGATGCGGATCCGGGCATGGGTGTGTCCATGGCCATCAGGACTCGCCGGACAATCCGTCGCTGGACTGACCGCCCAGTTGCCCCGGAAGTCGTCAAGGAGTTGCTCGAATGTGCGTTGTGGGCGCCATCGGCGTGCAACATGCAGCTCTGGGACTTCGTGGTAATCACCGACAAGGCAACACGAGACGCGCTCGCCCCGGCTGTGCCTCACGCCGACAAGGCGCAAGTATGCATATTTATTTGCTATAATACCCGGTTTTCCCAAGGATCGTATGCCAATATCCAGAGTGCCTCGGCAGCGGTCATGAACATGCTTTTGCGGGCGCACTCGCTCGGTCTGGGTGGGTTCTGGCAGGCGACGATCACCGACCGGTTGTTGCTGCGTGAAATCCTCCGCCTTCCTAGAGACGTGGAAGTGCTTTCAACAACGTTGTTCGGCTACCCGGCTGAGTCGCCGGGTGCGCCTGCCCGCCGTGACCCATCGCACCTTGTGCACTGGGAGAAGTACGACCTGACGCGCAAGCCGGTGCTGCCATCGGCGTGGCGCCCGACCAATTGGACTCTGGCGCAAGTTGCCGACTATCACCAGGCTCGCATCCGGGCCGGCCCGCGCTACAACAAGCCGGTCGCGTCGGAATATCGCGCCGTTCGTGGCTATCTCGGCCATGCCCTGCGTCGTGCGGGGGTCAACGCTTCCGGGAAGGTGGTTGTCGACCTGCTTCCTTGCACTGGGCTCTACCTGGAGGCGATGTCGAACGAGGTGCCTGAGGCGTCTTTCCAGTTCGTCGAGCTGGGTAGGCAGGTTGCCGAGTTTGTGCAGCGGCGTCTATCGCGCCCTGCGACTTTTCATCAGTACGCCATGACGGCCACAGGTGGGGGATCGTCGGATATCGCGGATGCGTCCTCAGATGCTGCCACGCTGGTTTTCCGGTTGGAAAACCTGCCAACCGCTGAGCGGCGCCGTCTGCTTGCGGAAGCGCGGCGGATCCTGAAACCGGGCGGAACGTTGGTGGTCGTCCACACGAATGTGCGGTCGTACTTTGAGGTGTTCCGTGCGATGAGGTGGTTGATTGGCCGTCGTGACGTCCAGTATGCGCTGCATACGGATCCGAGCCTCGGACCGTTCGAGGCCCTCTCTAT
>BJHB01000160.1:0-7028 GCA_014191415.1 Chloroflexota bacterium | reverse complement strand
CCGGCAATTCCTGGCAGCAGGTCTACTGGGGAATCCATCCCCCGGATCGTGCATGGCAGCCCCAGGACGCACCCGTCCCACCGAAATACGGCGTCGAAAGCCTTCCCGAAGCGTGGAATGCCGGTCTCCGGATCCAAGTGCGTGATCTGGACTACCTCGACGCCGCCATCGACCAGTTCATCAGGACACCGGTCCAGGTCGCCGCGACCATGACGAACAAGCTGGCCGGCGCCCTCCTTGCAGCCTGCCTGCCGTTCCTCGCGGTCAAGATCGATGTCCGCTAGGAGGTGACACCCGCCCCGACCGGTGCCGTCCTCGCTGGCATAGCGATTTCCGCCTTGGTCGCAGGCGTGACCACCGTTGCCGGGCATTGCCTCGTGTTACGTCGACATAGCCGCGTGATCCTCGTCAGCACCAGCGTCCTTGGCGCAACGACCGCACCAGTCGGTCGGATGCCGCAAAGTTGCGCAATGGTGACCTCTCTAACCGGATCTTCATTCGCAAGCAAAGCTACAAAGTAGCCTCTAGCTTCTGAATACCATTACCAGTGGCATTCTTATCTAGCCAGCGGTTGTGCAACCACAAGCGTAAGGAGACTGCCAATACCAGCAATGGCAGAGATGCCGCCGGTATAGATCCGAGCATCGGCCACGTTTCCCACCAATATGCTGTACGCAAGATGAATTGCTCTTCATCAATTGAAATAAGTGCAAAAGATATAATGCTAATCGTTGATATAATCATACGAATGCTTCTAGGACTTTGCAGCCAATCTTCGCTCTCGCCACCAGACCATAGTAACAAATAGCAGATTGCCGATATAGTTGCATAATGCACCCATGTTAAAGGAGATGTCATTAAAGAAATAGCAATAGCTAAACTCCAATCTAATCCAATTCCGAATACATCATTTTTATTTTTTTGTTTAAATGTAAAAATTACTAATATTAATATACTAGTAAAATACATAATAATATTTAATACTTGAGAAAGCGGTAAACTCGGGAGCATATTTGGGTCAAAATATGCATTTGATACAAGAGATAATCTTGCATGGACTGCTTGCATGCTTATATTTGAATGGAGAGCATTACCTAAAGCCAAGGCTCCCATTTTCTGACTGAGCCAAATTGACCACCAATGCACACCGGCTAGAGGCAGCGTGACGACTATCATGCCGACCCCAGCCACCGCACCGCCGACGAGCGCAGGCCAGCGTCGGGTCACGATTAGATACAAAACTACCCACGATGCAACCGGCTTGAAAACTAGTGATATTGCAACGCAAACTCCTGCAAGAAACCACCTGTTCCGTTTAGCCATTAACAAACCGGAAGCAAGGAAGAAATAGATGAAACCATTCGGTTGGCCCAACCATAACGTGTCTCGCCAAGGCTCAAAAATGCTTAGACCGATCACAGTGCCAATCGCCAACAGTTCTGTGGGGATGCGAGGCGCCAGAAACGCGCGCGCCACCATTACCGTCGCAACGACGATTGCGGTTACGTGAAGTAACGCCCAGACGACTTGTGCGACTTCATTCGGTATCAATGCCCAGGGCGCGTACACCAAGGCGATCGTGACCGGTGGCACATTAATTTGTGACCATACTTCCTTTGATAAATTGAAAGGGTCTTCCCCTCGTAATAATCTAATCGCTGCGTATCGATGTGTGTAAAATTCACCTTGTCTAGCTGTTAATTGTCGAAATAATCCTTGATTTATTGCAACAGTCGCCATGATTGCCACCAGCAAACCTCGGACAAAGGCAGAAAGCCTCCAAGGTGCGGAAGAAGGCTTATCTTGAGACAGTCCCCACTGACCGTCCCGGGTGAGGTACGCCCCGAGGATGACACTGCCGTGGACGAGTAGCGATATCCCTGTCAGGTAGCCAGTGAATGCGACACCTTCATGGGGAAGGTTCAGGAGCCGGTGTGCAACGTCACCACTGACGGTGAGCGACGCAAGGGGAAAGATGGCCGCCACCGCCGGCCACCACGGCAATGCGGTCACCACCCAACGCTGTGGCCGAGATTGGCGAGGATGCAGGAACCCCAACGCCCACCAGGTCATCCGCGCCATCGCACCACTAATGCCAAGGACAGCCAATGTCACCAAGGCAAGCGTCGCGAGATGGCCCATCCGCGACCCGGGCGGAACAAATGCACGCGCCACCACCACACCGACCAGGACCGAGGCAGCAATCACGCCTGCCACAGCACCGCCAATCAGTATGGCCCGCAGTGCCCGCACCGTTGCCCGTTCCATCCGATCCAACCGCGTTGCTCCTCCGCCACGCACCTTGACGCGCAACGCCCTATCAGTCTCCGGATCGGTCCAGGCACCATCGGGTGCAGACACGGTCACGTCCTGAAAACGCATGCCACGACCGCGGGGAACCGCCGCGACTGGCGCCACGTCGCTACTGGTCGATCATCCAGGTCCGGGGTGCATGAATGGACGCAGGCGGTTGCGGACCATTCGGCGGGCGAAGCACCCCAACCGGAACCACCACCATCGGGTTTCCCCAGCCTGCCCAGTCATACGCGACCGAATCGACCGGTTCAGTTCGCAACGTCAGGTCAATCGGCCGCCCGGCCCACTCACCAAGGTCCGCACGGATGTCAACCCACCGGCGCTCATCGACGAACGCCCGTGGATTGATCCGCTGGAACAGCAGCGTGCGCATGCCTCCGGGTCCGTCGACCGGTACAACCTCCACCACGAAGTGCACCCCGTCACCCTCGGGTGTCTCCCACGAGTCCGGACGAAGCGCAAGGCCCGCTTGGAAGACTGCTCCCTCCGGAGGCGTGAGACGAACCGTCACGCGTCCCGGTGGATGCATGTAGAGCCACTGGCGCGTCAGGCCAACTTGGACCGGGCGTCCATATGGGGGGCGTACGGTCAGCCATCCAGTATCGAGGAACGCTTGAGGACCAAGGGCCGATCCTGTAGGAGAGTTCATGACGGCTGTCCCCGACCGCATCGATCCGATAACGTCCGTGACAATCCGTTCACGTTCCGGCGTACCCCTTGCCGGAGACCGCAACGTCAACACCTCGGTCGCCAGAATCCCCCCGAGAACAATCGTCACCGCACCAACAACGACCGTGACCAACCATCCATCGCCGTGCCTCGACGTTGCCCACAGCAGACCCAAAATCGCCAACAATGAGACCGTATCCCCGGCCAGTCGGGGAAGGGTCGGACCGAACCAGACAGCCAACTCGTGACGTCCCGGTCCTACATCCACCAGGAGATACCCCGGAGCGACGCCGGATCCCTCAACCTCTCCTTGTGAACGCAACGCAACCGGCAAGCCGTCAACGGTCGCACGCCAGCCAGGGAACGCCAGCTGGTGGAACGCAATCGTTGCACCGGACCCTTCCGTCTCCACGACCGACCGGAAACGCAACGCGTCCCCTTGCAGGCTTGTCACGCGGGATTGCCCATCAGGAACCATGACCAACCCACCGATCCATGCACCCGGCGGAGCCACGCGATCAAGTCGGACCGCCCCGCCAAGTGAACCGTCCGGCCGACGGATATCCACCGCGCGCGGCGTGAACTCGCCGCCCCCGGTGGTGGTCGAAGCCCCCCACCGGTCGAACGCATAGTCCGCCTCCACCATCGCATCATCATCGAACATCCGCCCATCGGCTGTGGGAACCGGATGGACCAGGCCGGTCAGTGTCTCGGTCCACATTGAGGCAACCAACGAAAAGGCAAGAATCACACCCGGCATGCGGGGCAGTCGCGCGACCACGACTGCGGTCGCCATTGCCACGCCAAGCGAGAGCGGCCCGATCAACCGCCACGGAAACTGAATGAACCGCAGTGCCCCAACTGCCTCCCAAATTGCCCCGCTTATCTGCAAATTCAGGAACCAAGGCACCAAGACCACTCCAAAAACAGTGAACAGGACCCCGTTCCCAGGATCCTGAACCGGGCTCCGGCGAACGCGCCTAATGAGGAGGATCCCTGCAAACAGGACAACCACGACCAGCTGGGTGATACCGGGAAGGACCGGACCATCTGGAGCGCGTTTCGACGCTGGGTTCCAGCCGTGCGGGTATGGCCACACCCACTGGACCGGTGCCGTGACCGGAGATAGGCGATCTAGGACTTCAGTCACTGCATGACCCACCGCATCAAGGCGCACGGACGATGCATCCGCGAGCAGAGGCATCCAGAACATCGCCGTGATCCCGATGGCAACCGTGCCAGCGAACGCGACCAGTTGGGTAGTAGTGCGAACACCGGAAGACCGGCAACTCCCGATGACGACGATGACCGCGACGGCAGCAGCAATTAGCGCACTCAACTGGTGTGTCAGGATCAGTGCCGCACCGGCAAGACCAGATGCAACGATCCGTGACACGCCTCGACCCGCTTCGTTCCTGCGTGTCACGAGCCCACGAAGGGCAAGCCAGAACCACGGCAGACACGCCAGCGCCATGGCCTCTGGCAAGTCACCCCGGAAGAACAGGTTAGTGATAAACGGATATGGGGATGCAACCATCATCCCGACACCACTCAGGCCTGCCACGGTGGTCGTCCACGGGTCATGCCGGGAACCTGGCGCCACAAGCGACCGGGCGAGCATGAAGGTCCCCAGTGCGCCAAAGAGCACTGTGACGACCATCGTCACTCGAACCGCGACGTCGACGGTCGTTCCAGTGATATCGCCGACAATTACCACGGCCAGGTATGCGAGCGGTGAGTAGAAGGAGAACACCGGATAGCCGAACCCGAGATAGAGATCGGGAAGCCATCGCGGATAGGTCAGATGTACCGATAGCGCATGCCCAAGGGTCAAGGCACGAAGCAGGAACTGCTCCCCGTCATCCGATTGCCGCACGACCAGGCCATGCCCAGCAATCACCACAAGCGCTGGGACGCAGGCCAGGATGGTCATGAACGCCGAAACAGCAGCAAGCAAGACAGATCCTCGCCACCCGGCCGGACTCAGACCAACACGTCGACGATGCGACGGGGACCGGTCTGCATCATCGGCCTGAAAGCGTCGTTGCGGACTTGGTCCGTCGGCAGCCTCAACTGGATGCGCGTCTCCCACCTCCGACAGGGTACCGATCCGTGCCCGCTCGTCAGGATCCAGGCCCGCGTGCGGTATCACTGGTCGGTGCAAGCCCCCCCACAGCACAACCCATCGGAGTCTCGGCCCCGCCAATGGCCGTCCTCAGCGTGGGCACTTGCGACCCTCATGGTCATCACCGTTCTCGGTCTCACCTTCCGGGTGTGGGAACTCGGCACCCTCCCGCCATCACCTGATCCCGATGAACTTTCGATCGGCTACAACGCCTGGAGCATCCTCGAGACCGGCCGCGACGAATTCGGGACCCCCTACCCAACGGCCTTTCGCGCGTTCGGCGAATACAAGCGCGCCGCGTTCATCTACGCCGCCGTCCCATCCATCGCCCTCTTCGGTCCCACCACATGGGCGATCAGATTGCCCGGTGCCATCGCTGGCACCCTCACCATTCCAGCCCTCTACGCGCTTGCCGTCTCGCTTTTCGGGAACCGTGCCATCGGATTGCTCGCCGCCACCGGCCTCGCCTTCTCACCATGGCACTTGCAATTCAGCCGTGGCGCACGTGAGGCCGCCTTCATCACCTTGGCAGTAACCCTCCTGGCCCTCTGCCTCACCCGCGCCACCACGCTCATCCTCGGAACAAGCACAACCGGCGTCTTGCCTCGTCGCGTGCACGTCTGGGCCTCCGGTGCCGCCCTGGCAATGCTTCTTGCCATGTACTCATATCCGGGAGGCGTGGTCTTCACCCCCCTGATGGTGGGTGCGTCGGCGTGGATCCTCCGTAGCCACCTGCGACGGACTGCCCTGTCATGGGTCATCGCCATCACCATCGTAGGGGTCGGGGCCTTTCCCCTCGCCCGACAACTCCTCGATGGACGCGTCGGGGCGCGCTTCGCCCAGGCCTCTCTCCTGAATGATGTCGACCTCCAGAAGCTCGCCACCAAACGCATCGAACGGGACGTGCAGCGGGGGATCCCGTGGATTCTCGACCACCCGTACGCCCTTGCGGCACGACGGGCGGTCGATGCCTATGCCGGGCACTTCAACCCGACCTACCTGTTCACCCGTGGCGATGACCAACCGCGTCATCACGGCACCGATACCGGGCAACTCTATCTCTGGGACGCACCACTCATCCTTGCCGGTTTAGTGATCCTGGCAAGGCGTCGCACCCATCCGGCGTACCAGTTCACTGGGTTGTGGCTGCTCATCGGCCCAGTCCCGGCATCACTCGCCACCGAAGCGCCGCATGCGGTGCGGAGCATCGTCATGCTTCCGGCCTGGTACCTCGCCGGAGGCATCGGTGCCGTTGCCATCTGGAACCGCCTCCGTACAGGCAAGCGGGTAGTGTCTAGCCTGATCGCTTCGACGGCCACCAACTCTCCAGTCCCGGCGTGGCGACGACGCGTGGCACCAGTCATCGCCGGTGTCTACCTGTCACTCCTTGTCCCAACCGTCACCTACTACGCGTGGGCAACAACCCGGTACTACTCGCTCGAATACGCACCATACTGGCTTGACGGCACCTTGGAGGCATTCGCCTACGCGCAATCTAGGGTTGATGACGGCACGTTCAGACGGGTCGTCATCCCATCACACACGCAGGCCATCTACCTGTATGCCCTCTGGGAGACACGGTATGCGCCGTCCCGCTACCTCGGACACGGTGGCACCGGACAATTGGACCGCGCGACCGTGGCACCCCTTCGGTTCGACCCCTTCGAACAGCGTGTCGTGTCATGGCCCGATGAACCGGGATCAACGGACACCCTCTACGCTTTTCTCAAGATCGACGGACGCCAACCACCATCACGTGCCCGGATCGTCAGGGAAGTGCGGGATGCGGGCGGGGAAGTCCGGGTCGTCCTCTTCACGCTGCCAGCGTGAACCCCGGCTACGGGCGTTCAGGACGCAGGACGCTGCCCGAAAATGATCAACGCCATCACAAGCACGATATAGGTCACCAGAGCCGCAC
>BJHB01000159.1:0-7051 GCA_014191415.1 Chloroflexota bacterium | reverse complement strand
CTGCGGTTGGCGATCCGATCTTCGATAACAGCCCCTACGCTGACTCCTTCACAATCATGCTCATTCTTGACGGAACCCTGAAGCCCGTCTAGCCGGCACGATACGTGGCGCACTGGCGGGAATGGATTGGCCTCCATTCCCGCCAGTGTTGCCACTAGTTCCCAAGGAGATACCCCGTGGTTGCAGCGTCGCAGTCCCTTGCGTCGGCGCCAGGAATATCGCCGTTGGCTGGCGTCTGGCATTCGGTCACGGGGAACTTTGTGGTTCGGCGGGTCGCAAAAGCGCTGCTGACCATCTGGGCCGTGGCGACCATGACCTTCTTCCTGGTTCGCCTGATGCCTGGCAATCCCATTGAGCAGTACATCGGGCAACTCATTGCCCAGTACGGCCTGCCCTATTCCGAAGCACGTGACATGGCGGCCTCGCTGTTCTCAGTCGACCTCGACCAACCGCTAATGGTCCAGTACTTCGGGTACCTCGGAAAGATTGCCCGCGGTGACCTTGGCATGTCGATCAAGTCCCAAGGCGCGAAGGTTTCGGACATCATTGTGGCGTTCCTCCCGTGGACCATCTTCTGCGTCGGTTTCTCCCTGCTCATCAGCTTCATCTTGGGAATCGCGCTGGGTGCGCTGATGGCCTACTGGCGCGACAGTGTTCTCGACTACGCACTTACAATGGTAGGGTCGTTGCTTCATTCGGTTCCGAACTACCTGATTGCGATGATCCTCATCATCTTTCTCGGGGTCCGGTGGGAACTCTTGCCAATCGTGAAGATGCGTGGGTCGATGTCTCCGGGCATGCAACCGGGGTTCACCATCGCATTCATAGTTGACGTGCTGTTCCACGCTGTCCTGCCGATCATCACTTACGTTGTGACGACGGTAGGCACGTGGATGCTGACGATGAAGGCATCCACCACCGCGACGCTTGAGGAGGACTACGTCAATTTCGCCCGGGCGAAGGGTCTGACCGATGGACGCATCCGGACTGCCTATGTGGGGCGAAATGCCGTGCTGCCGTTGTTTACCCAGTTCACTCTGAGTATCGGTTTCGTCTTTGGCGGATCGGTCCTCATCGAGTCGATCTTCGTGTACCGGGGGATTGGCCAGATACTGGTAACAGCGGTGAGTGGTCGCGACTACCCGGTGATGCAGGGCTGCTTTCTGATCACCACGGCTTCGGTAGTGTTCGCAAACCTGCTTGCCGACTTGTTGTATGGATACATTGACCCCCGTGTTCGCGTGGGCCAGTAGACTCGTGCCGGAGCCATCCGATCCTAAGCCGAGGAACCCATGAGCGCGACTGTTGCCTCACCACCACCGACTCCATTCCCCGGAATAGCCATGGTGCGTGCCTTCGGGCGAACATTGCTGGCCCTATTGCGACAGCCTGCCGGGGCCGTCGGACTATTCGGCGTGGTCTTCTTCCTGCTGATGGCGTTTGTCGGCCCGTCGTTTGTCGTCCTTGATGTAAAGACGAAGCTTGGCAAGGAGTACCAACTGCCTTCGTCCGAGTTTCTCCTGGGTACTGATTACCAGGGGCGGGATGTCTTCTCACAGATTGTTCACGGTGGGCGTGACATCATCATCGTGGCGACAACGACCGCGTTGATCACGACCGCCATCGCCGTCAGTCTCGGTGCGATGGCAGGTTTTCTTGGTGGATGGTTCGATACGGTGGTCCTCGCGATAGCCGACATCATCCTGACCATCCCGCAATTCCCATTACTACTGGTCCTCGCGACGTTTGTCCGGTTGAACAACATCGTACTGCTCGGAGTTTTGCTCGCGGCCCTGGGTTGGCCAGCGCTTATGCGCGCCATTCGGTCGCAGGTTCTCTCGCTCCGTCAGCGGGATTACATTGAGGCGGCCCGGTGCCTGGACCTTGGCACGGGACACATCGTGTTCCAGCAGATCCTGCCGAGCATGACCGGCTACATTGCGATCAGTTTCACCCTTGGGATGATCAACGCGATCTTCCTGCAAGTCGGCTTGATTTTCCTCGGTCTCGTCCCGCTTTCGGGGAACAACTGGGGGGTGATGCTCCAGCTCGCGTGGGTCCGTGGTGCGATCTTCATCAAGGGGGGCCTCGGATACATCCTCTCCCCGGTCGTAGCAATCTCGCTCCTCCAACTCTCGCTCATCATGCTTGCACGGTCGCTTGAAGAGATCTTCAACCCGCGGCTACGCAAAGGAAACTGATGCGGTGAGTGGAGAAACGACCGTGAATGCAACCCCCGCGTCCGCCACTGGTGGAACCGGCGTGTTCGCACCCCCATCTCGCTTCCGTTTGCCATGGACGAATGCGGTGGATGCCCGTGTCGACGGCGGCAAGCTGCCCAAACAGGTGGTGCTGTCGGTTCGCGACCTGACGGTGGCGTACCGGGTCCGCCGTGGCATGGTCCAGGCGGTACGCAAGGTGAGCTTCGACCTTCGCCGTGGTGAGACCCTGGCGCTGATTGGCGAGAGTGGTTCGGGCAAGACCACCCTGGCTCTCGCGTTGGTTCGCCTACTCGTGCGCGCTGCCAAGGTGACTGATGGCACGGTTGTCTACCAGCGTGATGGCCGTGCGGTTGATGTCTTGCGCGTTGGCACCGATGCGCTCCGGCACTACCGGTGGAACGAGTGCGCGATGGTCTTCCAGTCCGCCCTCAATGCCCTCAATCCGGTCCTTCGGGTACGTGAACAGTTCATTGATGTCGCCCGCGCCCATGGCATGACCAATCGTGCCACCGCCGAAGCGCGAACACTCGAGTTGCTGAAACTCGTCCAGCTCGATGCAGAACGTGTTGCCGGATCCTACCCCCATGAACTTTCGGGCGGGATGCGTCAGCGTGTGCTGATTGCAATGGGCCTGTTGCTTGACCCCCAGGTGATCATTCTTGATGAACCCACGACAGCGTTGGACATTCTGACGCAACGCACCGTCATCGACCTGCTACGCCGTTTGAAGGCAGAGCGGCAGTTTGCCCTGATCCTTGTCTCACACGACCTCGCCCTGGCAGCCGAACTAGCGGATCAGGTCGCGACCGTCTATGCCGGTCGGATCGTCGAGTGTGGTTCCGTGGCGGACATCTTCTATCGGCCGAACCACCCCTACACGGTTGGTTTGCTCAACGCCGTCCCGACATTATCCGGCGACTTCCGGTCACTGGACTCGGTCCGTGGACAACCGCCTGACCTGATCGACCTGCCCAGGGGATGTTCGTTTCTTCCCCGATGCCCGTTCGGCACCTCCGATTGCGAGCGCGAAGATCCCCAGCTTATGTCGGTCGTGCCCGGGGGACCGGCAATCCCCGGGGCTGGCAGTCACACTGCAGCATGTTTCCACGCCCCGGTGGTTGCCAAGAGTTTTTCACGCCACCTACAGAGTGCAGAGGTTGAAGAGATCGCTTCGCCGGATGCCTTGGCAGATGGAGGGGCACGATGACCGCTGTCAACGCCCGTTCCGTGGGTAGTCCAACTTCTGACGGGAGCCATGCGCCGCTCGTCACACTCGAGAATGTGCGCTGGCACGTTCCGACGCCCCGTGGGTTGGTGAAGGCGGTTGACGGGGTCTCCTTCAGTGCCCGTGATGGCGAGATCGTTTGTCTGGTCGGTGAAAGCGGCTGCGGAAAGACTACGACCGGCAAGATTGCCGCGGGTCTGCTGACCCCGACGAGTGGCCGGGTCCTCTATGAGGGCCGAGATATCTCGTCATTGCGCGGTGACGACTTCAACCGGTTCCGGCGCGGTGTCCAACTCGTCCATCAGGATCCGTACGCCTCGATCAATCCGATGCATACCGTGGGGGCGACGCTCTCTGCACCATTGCGTCGCCACGGATTTGCCTCTTCATCAAGTGCGGCCCGCAAGCGTGCAGCCGAACTTCTGGATCTTGTCGACCTGACTCCCTCGAGTGACTTCCTTGACAAGTATCCACACCAATTGTCAGGTGGTCAGCGGCAGCGTGTTGCGATTGCGCGTGCCCTAACCGTGGAACCGCGTTTCATCGTCGCCGACGAACCGGTCTCGATGGTGGATGTCTCGATCCGCATCAGTCTCTTGAACACGATGCTTCGACTGCAAAAGGAACTTGGGACAGGCTTCTTGTTCATCACCCATGACCTGGCCCTTGCGCGGTATTTCGCATGGGGTGGTCGGATCGGCGTGATGTACGTGGGACGAATGGTGGAACTTGGTCTCGCATCCGATCTCGTTGCGAACCCGCAGCATCCCTACACCCGCGCGCTGCTTTCTGCGATCCCGGAGGCCGACCCCGAACTTACCCGTACGAAGACGCGTGTCGAACTCCGCAGCCTCGAGATCCCCAGTCTCTTGAAGCTTCCCACCGGTTGCACGTTCCATCCGCGGTGTCCACAGTTTGAGACAGGGATATGCGAGGTTTCGGTTCCGCAATTGCTGGCCCCCGGTTCGACGGTTGCCGAACTGGATTCCTCGAATGCCCACGCGGTTGCGTGCCACGTTGTGGCGCGAGGCTAGTTGATCAGGTAACCAACTGTGGCACAGCCTGATGTGTCATGCGTTCTCCTGATGGAGAGCCATGACACCTTTGAACAAAATCAACTCGCGACCTTCCCGAATTCGGCGCGTCTTCTCTTCAGCGTTCCTGTGCGCCCTCATCGCAGTGGCGACGGCCTTTCCTGGTTCCGCACAGGAGGCCCCCTCACCGACGCCCCGTCCGCTTGACAAGGGCCTTCCGCCCGCGTCGCCAATCGTCGATCAGTTGCTCCAACGCCTCTCGCTCGAAGCCAAGGTCGGCCAGATCATGGTCGTGGCCTTCAGTGGCGATACCCCGACGAGTGACGTCTTGGGCCTGATCGATTCCCAACGGGTGGGCGGGGTCATCCTGTTCCAGGACAATGTTGGGCGAGGTTCGCCTGAACGGGTTCGCTCGATGACCGATTCCCTGCAGTCGCGTGCCCGTGCCCCGCAGGGCGGAAAGGGATCCGATCCCGGGGTCCCCCTCTTGATGGCCGTCGATCAGGAAGGAGGCCCCGTGGTGCGTGTCGGTGAAGCAGCCACCTTGTTTCCCGGTGCGATGGCGCTCGGTGCGTCAGGTTCGGTGTCTTTGGTGATGCGTTCGGCATCGGCCGTTGCCCGTGAACTCCGTTCGCTCGGTATCAACGTGAACCTTGGACCAGTCGTTGATGTGAACTCGAACCCGCAAAACCCGGTTATCGGTACCCGAAGTTTCGGTGCCGACCCGGCAATGGTTGGGAGGCTCGCCACAGCGGCTATCCGTGGGCAGCAGCGTGCGGGTGTCTTGGCGATAGCCAAGCATTGGCCGGGTCACGGTGATGCGGATGTCGACTCGCATCTGGCGCTGCCCCTGCTTGCACACAGCCGGTCCCGCCTGGACACGGTTGAATCCCCGCCTTTCCGGGCGGCGGTCGATGCAGGCGTGGCGGGGATCATGACCGCTCATCTCGACGTCCCCGTCCTCACGACAGGCGAGAGTGTCAGCATGCCGGTCAGTCTTTCCCCGAAAGCGCTTGCCGAATTGCGCACGCTTGTCGGGGAAGACCGGTTGATTGTCAGCGACGACCTTGAAATGGGCGCCATCGTCCAACGGTTTGGCACCGCCGGGTCTGCATTGCGGGCTTTCAGTGGAGGCAGCGACCTGTTGCTCTTTCGCCGGGACGCGGTTCAGGCACGGCGTGCCCATTCGGAGATTGTTGCCGCGGTACGTAAAGGGTCAATTCCCATGGCGCGCCTTGATGCAAGCGTGCGTCGTGTGCTCCGTGCCAAGGACGCGGTTGGGTTGCTCAGCGACGTTCCCGCCGACATGGACGTTCCTGAGTCACCAGAAATTGTGGCGAGTGATATCGCGCAACAGGCCATCACGCTGATCCAGGATGGACAGATGCTTCCCCTGCGATCGGCTGATCACCCGCGGATCTGTGTCGTCCAACCTCGGTTGCGTGAAATAGCAGGTCAGGAGATTGTCGTTCCGGTGACCGGGCCTGCCACGCTTGCCGATGCTGTCCGCGCCTTGCATCCCGCCATTCAGGTGGTTGAGGTGGGACTTGATCCACCACGCCCGGAACGATTGGCGGCCTCCGAGTGCGCCAGGTCGGCCGGCCTGGTGATTGTTGGCACGTACAACACGGGCATGTTCGCTTCCCAGCCAATTCTCCTCGACGCGCTCCGCCTCGCGGACGTACCGATCATCGTGGTTGCCCTGAGGCTCCCGTACGATTATTCAGTGGTCGGCGAGATTGACGCATTCGTTACCGGATATTCGATGAGACCGGCATCGCTGCAAGCCGTGGCGAGGACAATCTTTGGGGTGTCCGGTGCTGCACCGACGGGAAGTCTTCCAGTGCCTTTGGGAAAGTCATACCCGGTGGGCTATCAGTACCCGACACCGGACGCCTGGCTGTTTCCGCAGTCGTAGAGGGCAACGTGAGACGATGTCGTCGCCTGATGGTCAGGGGTTTCCAGAGCGGCGTAGGCCACCCGCGCTGCTCACGACTTCAGCGCAGTCGGGTTCAGCGGTGTCACGTGTTTTACGACCCAGTTCCGCATCGTCTCGGTCATCAACCGTTCCGGCTTCTTGGTGTCGCGCTCAGCGGCTATCCACTTCGTGAACGCCTCTTCCTTTACCTTCTGGTACTGACTCTCTTCCAGAGGTTTGGTCGAGTCTTTCTCATCCACTCGTATGACATGCACCCCGAACTGGGTCTTGACGGGTTCACTGACCCGGCCGACCGGGAGTGAGAAGGCCGCGTCCTCAAATGGCGTCACCATCGTGCCTCGCCCGAACCAACCCAGATCACCACCCTTGTCCTTGTTACTGCCGTCGGTGGAGAGTTCGGCCGCGAGGGCATCGAACTCTTCGCCAGACTTGAGGCGGTCCAGGACTTTGCGAGCAGCGTCATCGTCCCCAACCAGGATGTGCCTGGCCTTCACTTGCTCACCGGTCTTTGGGGCTTCCTCTCCGAATGCTTCGGAGAGTTTTCGCTTTAGGATGGTGAGTTCGGCATCTTCGCGGACCATCTCGTATGTCGATCCGGCGAACTTTGCGTAATCGCGGATTGCCTGTTCAA
>BJHB01000158.1:0-7067 GCA_014191415.1 Chloroflexota bacterium | reverse complement strand
CGGCCGCCGCAACCTCATGCGTGCCATGGGCACCGCTGCGATTGCCTGGCAGTTCCTGCCATCGATGGCACTGGCACAGTCGGCGATCTCGGATGAACTCCGCATCGCCAACGAGGAGACCCCCTACGGCCTCGATCCGGTCCATGAGTACTCCGCCGGCTACCTGCGTAGCATCGGCGTTGCCGAGGGTCTCCTCCGGCTCACCCCGCAAGGCGACGTGGATGTCGACATCGCGGCGTGGTTCGCAAACGCCGGTCCGAACGCCTGGCGGGTCGGTCTCCGACCAGATGTCCGGTTCCAGGGCGGCAAGCCAGTCACCGCCAAGGAAGTGGTTGCCAGTCTCGAGCGCACACGCGCCCTGTCAACCTACGGCGCCAACCTCCTGAAGGGCATCAGCATTGACGCCGAGGGTGACTTGGTGGTGCGGTTCTCAGCCAACCGGGCCATCCCGGCCCTTCCACAAATCCTCACCGACGAGTGGCTCATGATCCACAATGCGGAGTCATTCGGGGCCAAGGACAACTCGTTCGACGTTGGTGCAGCCGACTACACTGGCGCATTCAAGGTGGCAACCTTCAACCCGCGCGTGCAGGTCGTGGCAGAAAGAAATCCCAAGTACTGGGGCGAGACGCCACGCATCGCACGTGTCGTCTTGAACGAGGTGAGTGACCCGGATGCCCGCTCACTCGCGGCCCTGTCCGGCGAGGCGCATATCGTCCGGAGCATCACGGCCGAATCCTCCACACGCATCCAGCGTAGCCGCACAACCCGCCTCCACACCATCCCCAGCACGGACTGCGCCGCCGCCTACCTCAACATAGCCAAGGAACCATTCAGCGACGTGCGCGTCCGACAAGCACTCGCCTGGTCGCTTGACCGCGATGAGATCGTGAATGTTTCCTACAACGGCCTCGCCCGGACTGCACCTTCATGGCTAGGCACGAACGTCGCCTATCCCGAAGCCCGACGGGTCGGGTACACGCGCCAGGACCTCACCCGCGCGGCCCGTCTCCTCGACGAGGCCGGTTGGACCCTCGCGTCCGGTGGCAAGGTCCGGGCCCGGAATGGCAAGCCCCTCAAGTTCAGCCTGGTCTGGTGGGGCGGTGGCAAGCCAACTGCCGAACTCATGCAGGCCCAGTGGGCAAAGGTGGGTGCGCAGGTGGAGGTCCTCGGTTCGCCCGACTATGGCCTTCTCGACTCGATACGGTCGTCGGGTAACTGGGACATCTTCGTCGAAGGATGGGGCACCGATGGCGACCCCGAAAGTGTCTTGTCCCGACACGTCGCCGCCGATGGCGACCTCAATTACATGAAGTACAACGACGCGGTCATGACCGACCTGCTGAAAGGGTTCGAGACCCTGACGGATGCCGAGGACCGGCGCGTCCAGGCCCTTCACATCAACCAGCGCCACGCCGATACCGTCCCCTTCATTCCAATCTCCAGTCGTGCGCGCCTCAATGCCGTCAGCACGAAGGTGCACGGCTACGTCCCGCACTTCCAGTGGTGGCAGTACGAAGTCCATTCCGACCTCTGGGTATCCAGCTAATGCATGGTGGCCGTTCGCACAACGCGTGTCCGAACGGCCACCATCGTCGCGCACAGCTCAACGGAACGAGAATTCCCAACCAATGTTGCGTTACGCCGTCACCCGTCTTGCCATCGCACTCCCCGTCCTCCTGGCGGCGGTGACCGCAAGTTTCATCCTCATCCACGCCGCCCCCAGTGATCCTGTAGCGATCATGTTCGGGGCGGTACGAGGAGGCAGCCAGGTAGGCGCAACAGGTGCCCAACGCGACGCCCTGCGCCATGAACTCGGATTGGATCGCTCCTGGCCGGAGCAGTATTTCTCATGGGTCGCAAGGACGGCACAGGGTGACCTCGGTACGTCTTTCAGATCCCGGCGTCCCGTGGCAACCGAGATGGGAAACCGGATGCCCGCCACGCTATCCCTCGGCCTGACCGCACTTGTCGTCCAGGCCATCCTCGGACTTGGTCTCGGTGCCCTCGCGTCACGACATCCTGGTGGCTTGGTAGACCACGTGACCAGTGCGATTGCGATGATCCTGGTCTCAGTTCCTGCCTACTGGCTCGGGCTCATATTCCTCTGGACCTTCGCGGTCGGCTTGAACTGGGTCGATGTGACAGGTCCTCCCGATCCATCGCGTATTGTCCTTCCCGCCCTGACACTCGGGTTGGTCATGACCCCGCCCGTCATGCGCGTATTCCGGACAAGCCTGATCGAACAGCAATCGCGGGCACATGTAACCGTGGCGCGGTCAAAGGGGCTGGCAGAAAGGGTGATCCTGTTCAGGCACGTTGCGCGACCGGCAATCCTGCCAGCCATCACCCTTCTTGGCATCAGCATGGGCGAAGTTCTTGGTGGTGCGGTGATCGTCGAAAGCATCTTCTCCTGGCCGGGACTTGGCAAGTACCTGCTCGATTCCATCCTCGCGCGCGATTACCCCGTCGTGCAGGGCTACATGCTGCTCACCACCTTCACTGTCGTAATCGGCACTCTCATCGTGGACCTCTTGCATGGCTTCCTTGATCCGCGCCTCCGCACTTCCTGACACCCGACAAGCCAAGCGTCGCGACTGGTCCGTAGGCATCCCTGCCTTCACGGCTATCCGCCGACTTGGCATTGCGGGCATGACTGGTGCCGCCATAATCACGTGCATGATCGTGATGGCCGTTGCCGTGCCTCTGGTGTCGCCTTACGGCATCGCGGACACACGTTCGGCAGAACGTCTGCGAGAACCGGAGTTCGCCCACCCATTCGGCACGGACCGTCTCGGACGCGACCAGTTCACCCGTGCGGCGGCTGCCGGCCGGACATCACTCACAGCCACTTTCCTAGCCCTGGCCCTCAGCCTGACCATCGGCGTGGGCCTCGGGCTCCTCGCTGGACATGCCGGAGGCGCCGTTGACATGGTCGTGATGCGAGTCGCGGACGTGATCATGGCCTTGCCGACCCTCGTCCTGGGCATCGTCGTCGCCGCCCTGTTTGGTCCGGCCCTCCTGACCGTGGTGATCGCCACGGTCAGTTTCTGGTGGGCCGGGTACGCCCGTGTCACCCGGACCCTCGTCCGTCAAGTGGGGAACGAACCGTTCGTGGAGGCTTCGCGCGCAATCGGGGCGACGCCATGGCGGATCGCGACCCGTGAAGTCCTTCCGCACATCTGGGGGCCGATCATCGTGATGGCCGCCCTCGATGTCGGATCGCTCCTGATGACCCTCTCAGGTCTCTCGTTCCTTGGTCTGGGTGCCCAGCCACCGACCCCGGAATGGGGATTGATGCTGGCCGACGGACGCGCCTACTTCCTGGACGCGCCCTTTCTGATGTTCTTCCCGGGACTGATGATCTTCATGTGCGTTCTGGGCGTCAACCTGCTTGGCACCGCCCTGCGCCAACGCATCACCACGTCTGTGTAGGCGAGATGCCCATTCCCCCAAGGCAACGGGGGGAGGTTCCGCCAGTCCGGTCGCCCGAAAAACACAAGAACCCACCTGACCCCGTCAGAGTGGGTTCTCTAGAACCGCGCCCGGGAACTCACCGGGGCGGGCGTATGCAATTGTGGAGGTGACTGGTCGCGGGCTAGACGGCAGTATCAACGTGTTGCGGGGTCACGATCCGCGGACGAGTCCGCGTAGCACCCTCGGCACTTTGGGAGACCGCCTGCTGTGCGGTGACCCGTGACTTGGTTGCCCGAGAGGCAGCCGATGCATGGATCTCCGCGATGACCTGTGCGTTCCTCTGGTCCACCACATCCCTCAGGTGGCCCAAGGGTCCATCCTGAACGCGCATCGCTCTTGTTCCTTCACCTGGAGACCGGAAATCCGGTGATCTCTTCCTGCATACATTATCGGCAAGTCGTGGTGCAACTTGAGTCTGCGGCAACCAAATCAAGGTAGTTACTTGACGGCGGGAAGGTTTTCTGGTCGCGGGTCCGTGTGTGGCCTGCGACCAGATGGATCAGACCTGTTCCTCAGCCTTGCCAGCAAGGTAAGCCTCGCGTTGGGCGGCATGATTGAACGGCACCGGCACGTCCCACCAACCGGTCTTGTTCGTCCCGGCTTCCGGGAAGTTCCGCGCCACAATCACCTCCACCAATGCTGGGCCACCCGATGCCAAGGCGCGTCGGATTGCCGGTGCAACCTGGTCCGGTTCGGACACCCGTTCGCCGGGTATCCCGAACTCGTGGGCAATATTCGCGAAATGAGGGCTGTAGGGCTCGCCCTTCCGCAGGAAGTCAACCGCGGCGGTCCGGCCGAAGTTCGCCAACTGCCCACCCTTGATTGAACCGAACCCGGAGTTGTTGAAGACCACGAACAACACTGGCAGGTCCATCATGGCCGCCACACCGATCTCCTGCATCGTCTGCAGGAAGTCGCCATCGCCGCAGACCGCGGCAACCTGCCGGTCAGGCTGGGCAAGCTTCGCGCCGATTGCTGCCGGCACGGTGAACCCCATCGTCGAGAAACCACCACTGGTGAGATGGGTGCGGGGTTCATAGACCGGGAACTCCTGCCGGATGATTGCCTGCACGATCCCTGCACCCGTGACGACGATCGCACGCCGGTCGAGGGCCGAACGCAGTTCCTTTGTCGCACGCGCCTGCGTCATTGGCACCTGGTCAGAATCGCGACGGCCAGCGCAAATGGCATCCCATTCGGCCTTGAGCCGCACGATCTCACCAAAATACGTGCCATCACGCCACTTCCGAGCCGGCGTCACGTCTCCAACGGCTGCATGCAAGTCTGCAAGGGCCGCCTTGGCATCCGCCACAAGACCGACCGCCACCGGGTAGTTCTTGCCGATCTCTCGCGGCTCGATGTCAATCTGGATCAGCGCCGACGGCGGGATCGTGAAACTCACGCCTGCCCGGTAACTGCTCGCCGACCAGTCGACAAACCGGCAGCCAACGGAAAGCACCACATCGGCGTTCGCCGCCAAGGCATTCCCGGACGTGCTGGCCGTATCTCCGACACTCCACGCGTTCAGGTCGTGGTCTTCCGGGATCGCACCCTTGCCCATCCACGTGGTGACCACCGGAATCCCGAGGTGTTCGGCTAGCGCCACAAGTTCATGCGAGGCATCCGCGAGGATTACGCCACCACCGGCAACGATCACCGGACGCTTCGCCCCGGCAAGCAGCTTCGCGGCCTTCTCCACATCGTGCGCATCCGGACGGGACCGGCCAGACCCGATGAACTGGTCCGGTCCGTGCACGGTGACATCCGCATCATCGGCCTGCACATCCATCGGCAGGTCCAGATGCACCGGCCCGGGACGGCCGGTCGTCATTGCACTCCAGGCACGTTGCATCACGAACGGCAACTGTTCGACACGGCTTGGCTGCCATGTCTGCTTCGTGATCCCCTCCATGACCCGCGGGAAGTGCGCCCATTGCGACCGGTCCAGTTCCTGAAGGACACCATGACCGCGCATGTAGGTGTGGGGGCTGCCCGTGAGCAGCATCATCGCCTGCGAATCAACATAGGCCGTGGCAACGCCAACCGTCGTGTTTGCCGCGCCGGGACCGATTGACGCGAACGCCGCGATCGGGTTCCCACTGGCCCGGTAGTACCCGTCGGCCAGGTGCGCCGCCGATTGTTCGTGCAGGACCTGCACGACATTGAGATCCGGATAGTCAAGGAAGGCATCGAGGACCGTCCATATCCCATGCCCGGGTATCCCCGCCACATGCCTGACGCCTGCCTTCACCAGGAAGTCCGCGATCATCTGTGCGCCGCTCAACCGTGGCATCTTGACCAATCCCCCTTCATGTCTTCCATCTGCCCAGCCCTCGCTCCCCTCTTCCGTCGCTACGGAGTAGGGGACGGGAGAGGGGCACAAACCAAGCACCTTACGCGCCGGAACCCAACTGCCGAAGCAGGTATTCACGGCTTCGCACCGCATTCTCACGCGGCGACTGTTCCGGCCACGGCGGACCGAGCCGGACATCCTGCTCCAGGACGTACCACCCGTCAAAGCCGGCCCGGCGCAGTTCGGCAACCAGTGCCGGGAAATCCACAAGACCGTCGCCGACCGGGACGAATCCACCGGCACCGATGGCGTCGGGATAGGCCAGTCCTTCGGCACGCACCTGCGCGAGGACCGCCTCGCTGACATCCTTCACGTGGACATGCCAGACCCGGCCGGCATGCCGGCGCGCGAGCGCAACCGGATCCCCGCCCCCGTAGGCCACATGACCAGTGTCCAGGCAAAGGCCAACCAAATCTGCCGGCGTATTGGCCATGACCGCATCGATCTCGGCCTCGGTCTCGACGTAGGTCGCCGCATGCGGATGGAACGCCACGCGGACACCCAGTGGCGCAATGGCGCGGGCCAGATCGGCAAGCCCCTCGCCGTACCGCGCCCACATGTCCGGCGACAGCCCATCTGCCCCCGTGACGCGCCCGGCAATCGCGGAACGGCGGGCATCCCCGGCGTCAGCCGCCACAAGCGTGTGGCATCCCACCGCAGCCAACCGGTGCGCCAAGGCAACCCCGAACTCGTGCGACGCCACAAAAGCACCGGGGTCACGGTAGTTCAGTGGGCAAAAGGCCCCGACCAGCGACAACCCGCGCGATCCCAAGGCGTGCCGGAGTTCTCCCGGATCCAACGGCAGGTAGCCATCCGGACCAAGTTCGGTCCCGGTGAACCCGAGATCCGCGATCTCATCCAGGACGTGATCCACCCCGGGGACCTCGCCCCAACCGGGAATCTCGCACACGCCCCACGTGATCGGGGCGGCGGCTATCCGGGGACCGTCCTCACCATGGGCACGTGCGTTGATCAAGTCTGCCGAGTTGCTCATCGCCCGCCAGTCTACCCTGTCAATCCGGGCATCATTCCCTCTCAAGTCGCCGCGGGAGCCACTGGCTAGGGTGGTGCGTCTCTACTCTCACGTCGCAACGAGGCAGGGGGTGGGGTCATGGCATCCCGACCCAAGGCCCACCGCGCTACCGATCCAAGGGAACTACCATCTCCGGCCCGGGTTCGAGCCCGAACCGGGTCCCGAGCGCCACCGCCAAGCGATCAGAAACCTCGCGAATGGATG
>BJHB01000157.1:0-7069 GCA_014191415.1 Chloroflexota bacterium | reverse complement strand
CATTGCCTTCGCTTTTGACATCGACATCAGGAACTCATGGTTGGTTTCGGTCTTGCCCATCCGGTCAAGCATCGCCTCGACGGCCTCATTGGTTCCAATCGCGGCCAACATGCGGCGCAGCATCACGGCCTGACGAAAGACGGTCTCTTCCAAGAGCAACTCATCACGGCGAGTACTGGATGCCTGAACACTGATCGCCGGGAAGATCCGCTTTTCTTGCAGCTTCCTATCGAGGCGCAACTCCATGTTGCCAGTCCCCTTGAATTCCTCATAAATAAGGTCGTCAAGCCGGCTCTCTGTCTCAACAAGGCAAGTCGCGATGATTGTCAGGCTTCCACCCTCCTCGATGTTCCGCGCTGCACCAAAAAACCGTTTGGGCGGAAACAGGGCTGCAGGATCCATGCCACCTGAAAGCGTGCGCCCACTTGGCGGGACGCACTGGTTGTACGCCCGCGCCAGACGGGTGATGCTGTCAAGCAAGATCACCACGTCCTTCCCGGTTTCAGCGACGCGTTTCGCGCGTTCCAGGCACATCTCCGCAACACGTGAGTGGCTCTCGGCAGGTTCGTCAAAAGTAGAAGAGATGACTTCCGCACCCGGAACCGTTTTCTGCCAGTCAGTCACTTCCTCCGGGCGCTCACCAATCAGCGCGACCATGACGTACGCCTCGGGCTGGTTCCGGGTAATGGCGTGGGCGATCCCCTTGAGCAACATCGTTTTGCCAGCTTTCGGCGGTGAAACGATCAGGCCCCGCTGACCTTTCCCGATTGGCGAAAGCAGGTTAATCACTCGGTTTGAAAGGTTCGCCTGCTGCAATTCGCGCTGACCGGTGATGCCCTTCATTTCCAGGTCGAACATGCGGTTCGGAAAGATGGCCGTCAGCTCATCAAAGACCGGACGTCGCTTCGCGCTCTCCGGTTCAACCCCATTCACTGTCTCGATCCGAAGGAGACTCGCAAACTTTTCCGAGTCCTTGGGGGCACGCATCTGACCAACAATCAGGTCACCAGTCCGGAGGTTGAACCGCCGTATCTGCGCCTGCGCGACATAGATGTCGTCGGGGCCGGGCATCCAGTGGCGATCCAACCGCAAGAAGCCATATCCCTCATCCATGATTTCCAGGACGCCTTGCTTCGAGATGGGGACTGTTTGGGGTGGTGGTACGTAGCCTGATCCGCCTGCGGATGGAGATGCTCCGCCTGCCTGGTATACCCGCTCTCCACCACCGACGCCCCGTTCCCCTCCGAAGGGACGGTCTCCACGATCAAATCGCCCGCCCCGGTCGCCTCTGCCACCACGGTCCCTTCGATCAAATGGCCTGGCAGCAGGCGAACCGGCGGCAGGCAACTGGGCCCCATGCGGGGGACGTGGGCCACCAGGCATCCCAGGACGCCCCCCGGGAATCGCCGAACCTCGGACCGCGGCAGCGGTTGACTGGTCTGGGCCGTCTAGCCTGGCACCCGATTCAATCTCTGCCGCACCGTCGAAATTCATCGGCGAATCGGAACTCGTCCATACATTTCCATCGGGCCGGGAAGTCACACCTGCGTCCGGGGCTTCCGAAGCCAGTTGAAGCGAATGCCCGCCGGAACGGCTCGCTTGGTCGACCAAGGCGGGACTTGGTCCAGGATCCGTCACGATGGATGGATCAATATTCGCTGGTCCACGATCGGGACGCCCATCGCCGCGCCGCTCCGTCTGTCCACCTCTGGCGGATCCTCGTCGAGGCTCCGACCGGACCGGCGGCCCACTGCCGACACTTGAATCGACAGTCGCCTGGCCTTCACCGACGCTCGGAGCCGTCGTGGAAGTGGCCGGCGCCAAAACATCGGGGACAGAAGACTGCTCCACTTCTCGGGATGGGTCAACAAGCGGCACCGCCCGAGTTGCGTTCACTGCACTTTGACCCGTCCTGGGAACACGGATAGGCGCAGGACGGCGTGATGTGACCCCGGGCACCAGCGCAGTCGGCTCGGCAGTCGCCGGATTTGCTCCATCAGCAGGGGCTGACACCGTTTCGGCGGCTGCGCCACCCTCGCTGCGTCTGTCAATTCCCTGACCGCTCGACGCTTGGGGTGTTGACCCAGCACCGAGGAGGATTTTTGTGATGAGTGCCGCCTTCCGGAGCCCTCCCACATCTGGAATGTCCCGGTCCTTCGCCATTGTGCGAAGTTGATCAACGGTCTTTTGCTCGAGTTCGGCGTAGTTCACTCGCAGGGCTCCGGAAGTCTAGGGTGTCGGGCAAGTCCATGAACGCCCCTGAGAGCGTGAGCGAACCTACCTTGCGAAGGCATTGCCACGGAAATCCATGACCGAACACGCATCAACATCATCGGGCTTTTGCCCGGGGTGATACATGGGTTTCTTTGAGCAAACACTGCGCGAGAGGCGACTTTCCCAGCACAAATAACCAGCCAACGGTCACGCTAGGGATGGGTTTGATTGGTCAAGACACATAGAAGTCGAACAACGCGCACGAATTCAGTGCGAACAAGGTTTGTCGGACTGGCCAAGCCTGCACTCACCAACATGAAACCTGACCGCAGCGCGCAGGGTTGCGTGCGAGCCCGTCGACGCTAAGAAAGCGTGAATTTCGCGGGGGATTGCAGTTAGCGGAACTGCGCATCACTTACGTTGCAAGCGACTTTCCTGCGCACGAACCCTCAACCTACATTAAAACGATAGCACTGGTTGCCAAAGGTGTCAAGGAACCCAAAGGCCACTGAATCGTTTAGAGACCTCCGCATTGCGGCGCAGTCGGACAATCAGTTCGACGTAGGGACTTCGACGCCAAGACCTTCAATAGGGAGCAAAGTCTGTTCGCCTTCCATTGGCCTGACTATACACGCCCCGACAAACGCAAGGAAGAGCGGATGGGGTGCATTCGGGCGTGACTTGAGCTCGGGATGGAACTGACTTCCAAGAAAAAACGGGTGTCCTGGCAACTCGGCAATTTCGACCAGTCGACCATCGGGTGACTGACCGCTGAACACCATGCCGCCCTCCTCGAATGCGCAGCGGAAGTCATTGTTGAATTCGAGCCGATGGCGGTGGCGTTCATGCACAACACTCACCCCATACGCATCGGATGCGTGACTGCCTGGCGTCAAGTGACATGCATACTGGCCGAGGCGCATTGTGCCGCCTTTCACTCCGTCGGCAGTCTGGTCGGCCATGTACGAGATCACCGGAGCGGACGTCCCGACATCAAACTCCGTGCTGTTTGCTGTCGGCTCGCCGAGGACGTTCCGGGCAAACTCAATCACCGCGCATTGCATTCCTAGGCAAAGCCCGAAGAAAGGCAGTCCCGTCTCGCGAGCGAAACGAATTGCCGCAATCTTCCCCTCGATACCCCGGCTTCCGAAACCTCCCGGGACGATCACTCCACGCACACCGTCCAGAGCCTTCTGAACCGCGTCCGGATCCGATGGCAACGCACGTTCCAGATCCTCTGAATTGATCCACCTGACACGCAAGCGCCTGCCGTGCATCGCCGCCGCATGACGCAGCGCCTCAGTCACCGACAGGTAGGCATCGTGCAACTGCGTGTACTTCCCCACAAGGCCAATCTCGACTTCGGGAACATCAGCTTCCAGGCGCATGACCATCTCACGCCATTCGCGGAGGTCGACTTCGGCCTCGGGCAAGCCAAGCTCATGGCAGATCAGCTTTCCAAACGACGCATCCTCAAGAACCATCGGCACTGCATAGATGTCCGGCAGTGTGGGCATCGAAACGACGGCCTGGGGCGAGACGTCGCAGTAGAGGGCCATCTTCTCCTTGACGTCGGCGTTGAGCGGGTGGTCAGACCGGCAAACGATCGCGTCGGGCTGAATGCCAATCCTCCTGAGTTCCTGGACCGAATGTTGGGTCGGCTTGGTCTTCAACTCGCCAGTGGCCCCCAAGTGAGGTACCAGTGTCACGTGAACGTAGAAGACATTCTGACGACCGGCATCCTTGCGGAACTGCCGTATGGCCTCGAGGAAGGGTAGCCCCTCGATGTCACCGACGGTGCCACCCACCTCAACGATTAGCACGTCCGCTTTCGTGCGCTGGGCAACCCGGAGAATGCGACCCTTTATCTCATTGGTGATGTGAGGAATAACCTGAATTGTTCCGCCCAGATAGTCACCGCGTCGTTCCTTACGGATGACTTCCGCATAGATCTGACCGGTGGTAACGTTGTTATCGCGTGTCAGGTTCTCGTCAATGAAACGCTCATAATGACCAAGGTCAAGGTCGGTCTCGGCGCCATCATCCGTGACGTAGACCTCGCCGTGCTGGTACGGGCTCATCGTCCCAGGATCGACGTTGATGTAAGGGTCGAGCTTCTGGATGGAGACACGAAGCCCACGGTTCTTGAGAATTCGGCCAATGGACGCGACCGTGATGCCTTTGCCAACCGACGAGACTACGCCGCCGGTTACAAACAGGTACTTCGTCATTCATGCCTCCAGCGCGGATTTGACCATACGCTGGTCGACGGATCATCGGGCATTGCGCGAACGAGCCTCACGCCGCGACGTTGAAACCGAGTCAAGTCAGATCGCGACGGCATCCCGGACCCGGACGCCGACCCCAGCGATACCCACACTAATTGTTTCCGGATCGCACGGCATCTAGCAACCATTCGTGGCTAACCAGACGAAGCACTCGCGGGACCGCCGGGATCGTCTGTCCAGTCACCGTCACATTTCGCACGACGGTTTCGGCATCGGATTCAAGTTCCCGGCAAAGCCTGCGGATCACGTCATCGCCTGACGCGCTTCCATTTGCCGTGTAGGCAATGATGATCCGCGCCTCAAGGGTGCGCGCCACGGACTGGGTGTCGGCCACGGTCAACCCGAATCCAGTGCCAACCGGCAACACAACGATGTCGGCCGGGCTCATGTCTCCGAGGTCGGTTGGACGGGGCATAGTAGTCGTCGGCCCGATGAAGCAGGTCCTGAGGCCATCGCATACCACGACATACGCCGTCTGGCGTGCCAGACGGTCCTGCCCCGGAGGGCCAATCCGGACCCCGAACACGGGAATGCCACGCAATTCGTATTCACCGGGGCCGTCCAGAACAGGGATCGTGGCAGCCGGAGAGCCAGCGGGAAGTTGCGCGAGTGATCGTGCGCTCAAAACGACCGTCGCACGGTCTGCAACTTCAATGATGTCTTCAACGGCGGTATCAAACCACCAAGTGAGCCCACTCGCGCGAAGTCGGAACCGGGCATTACCGTACCAAGTGATTTCCATGCCGTCTCAGAAGTGCCTCATCTCCAGCGGTTGCGTCACGCTAACCATAGACCCTATGTGACCCATCACTCTACCGCAATCTGGAGTGCGCCATCCCTGCAGCCCACACGGTGCCCGCCGATTGCAGGTAGGGGATCACACACCTGGGATGCTTGCGAACCAGTGTCACCCGCCAAGTCACCCATTCCAGCCCAAGGCAGCGAGGGCGGAACTCGCGGCCTCAAACTCGTTCCAGGTGATCGTGGACGGCCTTCCGTCAACAGCCCCGATGATCGAAGTCTCGTGTCCCTTGCCCGCCAATAGTACGACGTCCCCCGGACGAGCGATCTCGGTTGCGAAGTGGATTGCCTCATGGCGATCGGGAACGATGTAGTGGCCCGAACCCTCGATCGACCCAGCGTGGATGGCACCATCGGCGATTTCCCGAAGGATGGCCAGACGGTCCTCGAACCGGGGATCCTCATCTGTAAGCACGACAACATCTCCGAGGGTCGCGGCAACCGTCCCCATTGCAGGACGCTTCAAACGATCTCTCTCTCCGGCACATCCGAACACCACAATCACCCGTCCCTTCGTCCGGGCGCGCACGGTTCGCAAAGCCTGCTCAAGACTGTCCGGCGTATGCGCGAAATCTACGACCACATCGAACGGCTGTCCCCGGTCTACCCGTTCCATCCTGCCCGGAACTCGAGCCACCGTCGCAATGCCCTCCAACGCCTGGGCGAACGGGGCCCCGACGGAGCATGACGCCGCCACCGCAGCCAACGCATTCAGGGCATTGAAGTGTCCGGGAAGCGCGACCTCCAAGGTTCCGGACCCCCACGGACTCACGATTTGGGTGGTTGTCCCCCATCCGTGGTTCCGGGTCGCATCCCCAAGAACCATTGGCTTGCCAGCGGCGCCTTGAAGTCCGAAGGTGATCACGCCGGACCCTACGCGAGCGGCACGATCGGCGAGGAGCGCGGTCGATGGGTCATTCGCGTTAAGGATTGTTTGCTTTGCGACGCCTCGCTGTTTCGGCGTGGTCCCAGTTGGTGCCATGCGGTCGATGAGACCGGCCTTGGCCTCCAGGTAGGCTTCGAAGGTCCCGTGATAGTCCAGATGATCGTGAGTAACGCGGGTCACCACTGCAACGTCGAATTCGCAACCATCAACCCGTCCCTGGTCAATTCCATGCGACGTAGCCTCGATTACTGCGGACGTTCCGCCTGCGGTTATCGTCGCGCCCAGAACAGCCTGAATCTCTGGCGCGCTCGGGGTCGTGGTGTGCGCGGGGTTGGGGGATATAAGCCGTCCGACACCGGAAGCGACCGTCGTCACAAGGCCTGGAACCATTCCCGCGCGATCGAGAATGGCATGGGTCATCACTCCGGTGGTCGTCTTGCCGTCGGTGCCAGTGATCCCGATGAGCGCGAGTTTGGATGCCGGAAACCCTTCCACGGCGGCGGACATCCAGGCTAGCGCGCGTGCCGTTGACGGCACCGTGATGACGACTACCGTTTCCGGGGCTGGAACCACGCGTTCCGCCACAACAACGGAAACGCCTCGCGAAATTGCATCAGCAACGAAATCGTGACCGTCCCGTGCATATCCCCGATGATTGACCGCCACAAAGACAGCCCCCGGTCCGGCATCACGAGAGTCGGTAACGATCCTACGGACCTGAGTTCCATTAGTGCTGGCGCCACAAGCGACATACGGGTCAGGAAGTGCTGCAAGAAGGAATGGGAGTTTCATTGTCCCACATAACGGGATACGTCGAAGCGCGACTGGTCAGAAGCCCCGGACGTCAGCCGGGCACGACAACCGCGTGGCCCGTCCGTTC
>BJHB01000156.1:0-7075 GCA_014191415.1 Chloroflexota bacterium | reverse complement strand
GCGGTTCCGTTCACGGGCGACATGGAGAAGCCAGCCGGGTTTGCGCCGCCCAACCAGAAGAACGCGGCGATTGCGGAATGGGGTGATACGGCGGTGTCGCCGGCCGGGACGTTTGCTACTTGCCAGGCCGGCAATAGTGGCCGTTGCCCGATGGTGCGGACGGCGACCGGCTTCAGCCTCCTGGTGACGGGGCTGAACCTGAGTTCACCGTACCCGGTGCGGGTGACGGTCACGGATGCAGACGGTACGAGCGGGACGCCGGTCCAGACGGCCCAGGCAACGATCACCGGCAGTGCCACGGGTGGGTTGCTGGCGTCGGCATCGGCGTGGCCACTCGCAATTGCGTCGCGGGCCGGTCAAGGGGCAACCTTCACCACGCGGACCGGTGCGTCGGCGCAGACGGTACAGGTGCGCATCACCGGGGGCGCCGGACTGATTGTCCAAAGCCCGTGCATCGCGTCGGCAGGGACTGGGACGGACGCGACGTGGGTCTGGAACGGACGTGATTCGCAGGATGCCTACGTACCGGACGGAGCGTATCTCGCACAGGTGACGGCATTTGGCGCGTCAGGATGCAGTGGCGCCTTCCAGACCCAGATCCTTTCCGCGACGGTCGCGAACGCCTCGTCGGTGGTGCTTTCTCCGGATCCGTACACAGTGACGGTCTCACCGGGTGAAAGCACGGTGATTTCGGCGACGGTGACGAGTTCGCAAGGTAGCCCGGTTGTCTCGGGTAATGGTGCGGTGGTGACGTGGCGCGCCACCGGGAGCATCACTGGTGACGTGTCAGCGTGGCTGTCGCGGGCCTCCTCGGAGATTGGTCTGTCCAACCAGGACTGCACCGTGATGGAGGGGAGTGGTCAGGCATGCGTGCGCATCGCGGTGCCGGCGGCGACCACGGCGGCGCAGACGATTACGGTGTCGGCAACCGTGGCATCCCAGTCGGGGGCAGGCGCGGCCCGGTCGGTGACCAGTTCGACATCGATCAATGATCCGCCGGGGGCGCCGGCAAGCCTGCAACTTTCGGCGGGTAGCATCATCTTCCGCTGGAAGGCAGCGTCCGACCCGCGGGTGGCGGGATACAAGATCTACGTGGGGACGCTGCCGGGGATCTATGACACCGTCCTGGATGCTGGCAAGGAGACGACCTACCACTGGGAAGACACCCAGATCAACCAGGTCTACTACGCGGTCGTCAAGTCGTACGACTCGCTCGGACTGCTGAGCGCGCCGACGAACGAGGCACGGATGGTCGCAAAGACCGGGCGGGGTGTCGGCACGCCACCGGCGGCCTTGGCTACAGCGACCGCGTACTGTGCGGCGCAGGCGACGTCGGTGGCCGGGAATGCCACGCCTGGAGTGACCGCGATTGCGGTGTCGACCGCGGTGCCAGCGGTGCCAACGCGTGCCGGGACAGTGATTGGCGCGACACCGACCACGATGGCTCCGGGTGCGGGAGGTGCGCCGACCGGCATCGCCTCTACCGCGACGCCGTTGCCGACCGTCGCTGTGTCCTCGGCTGCAGTGGTGGCGGCGAACGCGACACCAATCTCGTGCGTCTCACCGATGACGCAAGGGGTTGCTTCAACACCGAGACCGATCATTGCGGCCTCGCGCACGCCGGCGCCGACGGCGACGCCCGGGATCGGAACACCATCGGTAACCCCGGAACCGATCGGATCGACCGCGACACCGGAGGCTACCGCAACGGCGAACCTACCACCGACGTCGACGCCATTGCCGACGGCTACGCCCGTGCCGGGTCCACCGGCATCGGTGAGCTTGATGCCACCGCCGCTGGCAAGCACGCTCCTCCCGGGTGAAAGCCTGGTCTTGCGTGCGCTTGTGACCGATGAACGCGGGGCGATGGTCGCTGATGGAAGCCGCACCGTCGTGCGGTGGAGTGCTTCGCTGGCCGGTGGGATTGAAGTTGGCAGCTGGCTCGGATCGGTCGAGACGACCGTCGGTGGCCAGACGTCGGGCCGCTATGGGTCATGCTCAGTGCCGGCGATGTCCGGTCAGTCGTGCACGATCCTGCTGGTTCCGAAGGAAGCCGTCATGAATGCCACGCTGACCATCGTTGCCGAGGCGACCGGTGGCGGAACCGCCGCGGTGGCGGTCGGGACGTCTTCGGTGCGGACGGCAGTCGGGTCAACCCAGATCATCATCTCGCCACCACGCGGGGTGAAGGCCAATCCTACGTCTACGGCTCCGGTTTCAACGCCGACGTCGGGCGCAGGAAATGTGGTGGCAGTTGTTTCCACGGCAACTCAGATAGCGTCGACCGCGACCGCTGGTGCGTCGAGGACAGCAGTTGCGTCCGCAGGGACGTCCAATGCCACCGGAACGCCGTCGGTGACCGTGACCCGGATCCCGGCCACAGCGACGTCTGCCCAGGTATCAGTACGTGCGGTAGACGCGACGGCGACGCGCGTGCTTTCGCCGACACCATCACTCGTGCCGACCGCGGTTCCGACGTTGGTGGTGCGCACCGCGACGCCGATTCCGCCGACCGCGACCAAAGTGCCACCCACCGCGACGCTGGGCAGTGACCCGGCCACACCGACGGCCAGCGCGCCCTAGCGCATTCACGCGTGAGCCACGGGCAGGGACGGTCAGGTCGCGATGGCAGGGTGTTGGAGTCCGGCCGGTCACTGACCGTCATGATTCGGGTCAGGTGACGGCGGTGATTGAAGCCGGAGCGGGCTAATCCTCACGGGCGCGCCCTGCGGAACCCTGCCACCGAGGACGCGTGGTGGTGCCATCAGTCAGGCGAGGGTTAGCAGGGTTCCAGCACTGCAAGGGTGAGGCTATCGCAGGGCGCACAACCCAGCCGGCGGGGGCGCCGCCACTCCCATGGCGCACGCACTCGGGCGGACACTCAGCCACTCTCTTCCCAGCCGTTGGGTTCGGGCAGCGACCGCCGACCCGATCCGAAGCACGGAGGGAGGGGGTGGCCCCCAGACGGCTTTCCCGCACCGCCCAACCCGTGAACAGGGGAGGGCGGCGTGGTCATGGGGGCGATCTGCGTCAGGACACGGTGCTCGGCGTGACCCGGGACATCATTGTTTCGTACTCGGCTTCAGAGATGGTGCCCAACGCCCGGAGTGCCTCGATCGCATCTGCACCGGTGACGCTTGGAGTGGCGCCTGGAGGCGGATCAAGGTAGACCACCTCGGGAGCACCACCATCGTCATTAGTGGAGCCAAAGAGTGATGCCATCAGGGCACGCCCGATCACGCTGGTGAGGATCCCGAAGAGGGCAAGGCCGCAAAGCATGGTAATGCCGGCGATCACGCGTCCTGCGATCGTTTGCGGGAACATGTCGCCATAGCCGACGGTGCACAGGGTGACTATTCCCCACCACATGGAAACGGGTATGTTCACGAACATTGTCGTGGACTTCTCATCAAGGGGATCGAACTCGACGTTCCAGATGAGGGTTGAGGAGATCACGAGAACGGTGAACAAGGCGATCAGATAGATCTGCAAGTCGGTCCAGAAGGACGACCCGGAGCCACTCATTGTCTTCTGCATGTTGCTCGCGGCATTCTTGGCAAGTTTCAGGGTCCGCAGCATCCTGAGCACCCGCAACATCCGGAGGACCTTGAACAGCAGGCCTCCGGTCAGCGAGAGGGGAACGCCGAGGAACCCGAGGACGTAGACGGCGAGGGTGACGTACGTCGGGATCACGGCAAGCAGGTCGATCATTCCCCAGAGGCTGAACACGTAGCCGAGTTTGCGGGGGGCTATCCGGTAGTTCGCGATGAACTCAAAGGTGAAGAAGACGACGATGAGGGTTTCCAGGACCTCGAAGTAGGAGTGGTACTCATCGTGGATCCAGTCGACGGAGTCGAGGACGACCAGGACGACCGACAGGAAGATGAAGCCGGTAAGGGCTCGATGCACCGGTTCGTAGAGGCGCGACCCGTGATCGACGAATGAGGCATACACCAGTCGGTCGAACCACGACGAATTAGGGCCGATGACCAGGCCGGACGCCTCCAGCTCGGACGCCTCGGAGGTGGACGCAACGATGCTGTCGGCGACGTGTGCAGCTGAATGGGTGATGTCGCCGAGGCTGACCTGGCCTTCCAGGAAAGGCCGTTCGAGCAGTCCGACATCCGAGGACCGACGGGCCACAGGTTGCATGGTTTCGCCACCCGGGACATAGTCGCGGCCCCCGATGTATTCGGCGACGTTGAAGCCGACTGGCATGCGGGTGCCGATGACGAACACCTTTGTGCGAGGCGCTTCGTCATCGCCCCCCTTGCCGAACAGGGATGTCATGAGTGCCCGTCCGACCACGCTGGTAAGCAGCGAGAACAGCGCAAGCCCGGCTAGCATGGTCAGACCGGCGACGATCCGCCCTCCCATGGTGACGGGAAACATGTCGCCATATCCGGTAGTGGTGAGGGTGACGATTGACCACCAGTACGCCTTGGGGACACTGGTGAAGGTGTAGACGGGGTTGCTCCACCCCTTGCCGGCGCGTTCGGCGTAGATCTGGGCCATGGGATCGGCAAACCACTCAGGTGTCTCGTTCCCATCCTTGCCGGCATCCGCGAGAGCGGTGACGGCCTCTCCGGTGAGTTCGGGTACGCCGACCGAGACCCCTTCGAACTGGTACATGAGCGAGGAGCTGATCGTCATCACGGTGAACAGGCAGATCCCATAGATCTGGATGTCCATGAGGAAGCTGCTCTTCTTCTCGGTCGCTTGGGCGGCCGAGAGAGCTGCCTGCTCGGCGGCCAACTTGAGCAGCTTGAGCATCCGCATCACGCGAAGGATCCGGAGTTGTCGCAGGAAGACCAGGCTTGCGACCCCACCAAGGGTCAGTTCGATGTAGGCCGGCAGGATTGCCAGCAGGTCAACGATCCCCCAGAGTGACAGGACGTACTTCCGCCGGTCTGTCGCGACCCACAGATTGAGGAGGTATTCGACCGTGAAGATGGCGAGGAGGGACAGGTCAATGGCGTGGAAGACGTCGGCGTAGTCGTCAACGAGCGGATGGATGGTTTCCAGGGCCAAAACCACGATGCTGGCGAGGATCGCTGCCAAGACGACCTTCAGGGTGACCCCGTAGGCGTTCGAGGTGGGGTCGTGGATTGCGTCCGTGGCAATGGCCTTCAGGGTTCGTCGGTTTGGCGAACCTGATGGTGGGGGGACGGGCACTCCGTTTGGTGCCGTTGGGGTTGCGGTCGAGCGGCTCGCCATGGTCATCCTCTCTCTGGGGGGTGATCAGGGTGTCGCGGTCGGTCGGGCCGCCGGGGATGAAGCGTCATGGAATGACCATCCCCGGGTGCGCCTTTCAAGTGTACGGGACATCGGTGCAGGATGTGTGACTTCAACAGTTGCGATCGTGTGTCGGTGGCGGTCGCCGTCCAGGGGGGTCTCTATCGGTCCTAGAAACGGGAGACCGTGAAGTCGATGTTGAAGGTGACTGTCTGGCGAGCCATGGTGTTGGGTGCCGTGACAGGCAGGAAGACCGCGATGCCGACGGCGGCGTACCCATTGGTCTGGATCCGCTCAAGGGATGGAGGGCTGGATGCCTGGGTGGTGTCGATCGGGCCCCGGTACCGGATTTCGCCTCCGACGGTGATCTCGAGTTGCAGGCCGTTCTCGGCGTCGCTGAACAGCGGGTTCGGCAGGCCATCCGTACCGACGGCTGGTGTAAACGCACCGGCGGACGGCAGGAAATCGATCGGCTTCGTTCCACCATTGACGAAGAGCAGGGTGCGCTCATATCTGCCCTTGGGGCCGATTGCGATCGGTGCAGGGGTGCCGGGACCGGCGCCGCCCGTGCCCGAAGACGACGCGCTGGCACCGCTGAAGATGCCGGGGAAACTGGTGACTACCGGTTGGCCCGGGATTGCGACCAAGGTGGAGAAATCCACCACCGCAAGGGCCGTGGGGGACGGCCCGCCTGCCCGGGTGGGGGTGGGGGTTTCCGTCGGGGTCACGGTCGGCGTGATGGTCACGGTAGTGGTTGGTGAGAATGCAGAGGTGGGTGAGATTCCGGAGGTCGGCGACACGGCGACGGTCGGAGCGACCGACGGTGTCGGGGGCACGTTGGACGTGGGCGTGGCGACCGGTGCAGTGACGGATGGCAGGATCGGAACGGTGGGGGTCGTGAGGGCGACACTCGGGCTTGGTGAGGCCAGGAGTGCGGTTGCGGATGGGATTGCGGTTGGTGGGACGGTCGATGAAGGCGCCACCGTGATGGTTGGTACCGGGCTGTTTGTCACCACTGCAATCGGGGTGGCGGTGACCTGCGTTACTGGAGTGGCACTGGGCGCGGGGCTGTTGGTTGGGGGCGCAGCGGGCGCTGTCGGGGAGACATTGCCCCCGAGTGGGGTGCTGGTCCCGACGGGTTTTGTTGGCGCGGTGGTCGGTGTCGCCGCGTCCGCGACCGGCGTGTTGGTGGGCGGGGGAGTCTGGGTAGGCTGACGGGCGGCTGGTGTAGGCGGTGGCCCAGTACCGCGGGTAGGGATCACGATGTCGCCCTGGTTCCCGCCCGCCTTTGCTGCCTGCAGCTGACCGAGCAGCTTTCCGGAAAGAATGGGGGCGGAGAGTGCCGCCTTGGTATCGGCCGACCCGGTGAAGAGTGCGTTCGCCGCAGCGTTCGCGGCGTCACGGAGGGCGTTCTCGGCCTTGGCTTCGTCGGCGAGTTTCGGACGCACCGCCGGAAGGGCAAGGCCTGACGCGGCAATCGGGATCGGCTTGCGCGCCACGCCGTCCACGAACGCGATGGCGAACGCCTTGCCACTGGCGCCGGAGCTGTACTGGGCACGCCCGTCGGGGGCGTAGGTGCCACCCGGCATGACCGATGGCGTACGCACCGTCTGGTTGATGATGCGGTTGTTCAGGACGAAGATCGACCCCAGGATGACGGAAAGGACGAAGGCGAACAGGAAAATGAACTCGCCCAGGGCAGTGACGACCGCCATGAGCCGGTTCTGGATCCACTCGCGCATGGTCCGGAAGATGCGCGGTGGCCGACGCAGGGGCGTGCCTGGCGGGCGCACCGCCAACGGCATCGGCGGGTCTGGGGTCGGCGCTTCCGCGGGCGGGG
>BJHB01000155.1:0-7219 GCA_014191415.1 Chloroflexota bacterium | reverse complement strand
CGGGGAGGAGGAGAGGGGCGGTGCACCTGAACCCTCCGCCATTTCCGGGCGACCGGCGCTGCATTGCCTATACTGCACCGCCCGGAGGCCACCGACACCCACCATGGACGCGATCTTCGCTGTCGACAAGCCAGTCGGCCCGACCTCCCACGACGTCGTCGCACGTATCCGGAGGGCATCAGGCCAGCGACGAGTCGGCCATGCCGGGACACTCGATCCCCTGGCCTCTGGTGTCCTTGTCATCGCACTTGGCTCGGCCACACGCCTCCTCGAATACCTGACCAGTGACGACAAGACCTACGTTGCCGACGTCACGTTTGGGATAACCACGCGCACCTACGACCGCGAAGGTGATGTGGTCACCCGGACAGACCCGTCAGGGATCGATGCAACCATCGTCCAAGCCCAACTGGACCGGTTTCGGGGGACCATAGAGCAGCGTCCCCCTGCATTCTCAGCCGTAAGCGTGAACGGCAAACGCATGTACGACTTGGCGCGACGCGGCATACAAGTGGAAATCCCGGTCAGGACGGTCACCATCCGGTCGCTGACCCTCGACGACTGGACCCCTCCCGACGCACGCTTCACCGTGACATGCACCAAGGGAACCTACATCCGTAGTCTTGCCCACGATATCGGTGAAGCGACCGGCGTCGGCGCGCACTTGAGTGGCCTGAGACGAACCCGATCCGGACGGTTCGGGATCGACGATGCCCCCACCCTGGAAGACCTGCTGGAAACACTGCGCCAACGCTCATGGCAGAGATTTGAAACCACACCCGAAACCGCCGTCGACCACTTGCCAACCATTCACCTGTCGCCCGTTCAAGCGCGCGACGTAGACCAGGGTCGCCCCGTCCTTGCCGCGGTCTCCGATCACGTGCAAGCCACAAGTGAAGCGAATGTGCATAAAGGAACAACGGGGACGGGCTGGCGGGCTGATGTCCCACGTCGGGCACGTGCCCTGGATCCCGATGGAAGACTAGCCGCCATCTTGACCGCAGATCCCTCACGGCCCGATTTCTGGCGACCCGAAAAGGTCTTCCACGCGTCGCCAACGTCGCAAATCCCGGCACATTCCCCGGCCAGCGAAGCGTAAATACATCGGGGGCGCACGACATCCACAGTTCCGGCACTGCCGACGGTTACCCTTCGTCGGAGTGGGTAACCCCTCCCGCCCCCGTGGGCGGTGGGTCAAACCTGCGACTTCGATGACACAAGTCAGGCCACGCCCGTATGAGCGAAGCGTCTATGAACCAAGGATCGATGGGGCGGGGCTATCTTCCTGCCACAGATCTCACCCACGTCCAGGGGCCACCCGACCGGGCCATACTTGACTTGGCCCGCGTCACGTTTGTACGGGGTGCGATGCCACCTCCGGCCACACGTGAAGCAGTTGTGGCTATCGGCAACTTCGATGGCGTGCACCGCGGGCATGCGGACTTGATTGCGCAAGCCCGTCGCGAAGCCACAAGACGCGGCATCGAATGCGTTGTCCTCACCTTCGACCCACACCCCGCACATGTTCTCCGCCCCCATGAACCGACGCCCCTGGTCAGCACGCCGATAGAGCGCGCAGCCTGGATGCACGCGTCAGGCGTAGACCATGTTCTGGTCTGGCCCTTCGACGCTGATGTGCAAAGTCAAACCCCGGAACAGTTCGTACAAGCCATCACACGCTTTGTACACCCACGCGCAATCATCCACGGACCGGGATTCGCCGTCGGCCGTGGAAGGGCCGGAACCTCGGCGGTGCTGGCAGAAGTCGGACGCACCCACGGGTTCGAGATGATTGAAGTTGTGCCTGTGACTGCCCCGAGTGGCGATACTGGGCACGGATCCCCGCTCATCAGCAGCAGTGCCATCCGCCGACTCGTCGAAACCGGGTCGATAGCCGATGCCAGCACATACCTCGGGCGTCTACCCACCTATCTTGGCACGGTAAGGCACGGCAACAAGATGGGACGGACAATCGGGTTCCCAACCGCCAACGTGCATCCTGACGGACCCCGTGCGACGCCTCTGGATGGCGTCTACGCGGCGTGGGTCGAGAGGAACCCACTGTCGTCAACTGCCGTCTTTCACGCGGGAGCCATCAGCATCGGTGACCGGCCAACATTCAACGGGACAATCCGTCTTGTTGAGGCATTTCTCCCCGGGTTCGATGGTGACCTCTATGACCAGGAACTCCGCCTGCACTTCGTGGCACGCCTTCGGGGACAGGTGCGCTTCGAGAACATTGACGCGCTGGTCACACAGATGAACGCCGATGTGGCGACCTGCCTCCATTTGCTTGGGGAACCAGCGAAACAACCCTGATTACCGGGAAACAGGCCGATGCTCGGCATTGCCAATCTCACGGAAAGTCTCCGGAACACAATGCAGAAACCCCGTGCGGACGCCCGGGGACAAGCGAACCGCACCTACATCCGGTTTCGATGAGGCGGAGTAACTGGTGTCAGGGCTTGCGTCGCGGACGGGGACCTGGCGCAGCACCACCGGGGCGTGCCACTCGGATCACCCTCCGACGAACCACGGGGCGCCCGTCATCAGTGTCGTCGGCCTCCATGGCCGGAGCGCGGACGTGCGCGACAGGTGCATCGGCATCCGCGGGCGGCTCGGGCGGAATGGTCAATGTACTCAGCAACGCCAGAACCCTGTCACCGCGTTCGATGCTGCGGTCCAGGACCCAGATCACCTCCGGAGTCTGCCGAATGGTCAACTCCTCCGCCAGACGCCTCCGGACAAACCCAGACGCGCGTTCCAGTGCCCGCATGGTTGACTGACGCTTCACCTCATCGCCCATGATCGAGACGTGCAACTTGGTGACGCTCAAGTCAGCAGCAACATCGACCTTGGTGATCGAAGTGATGCCTTCAAGCCCCGGATCACGCAACTCGCGCGCAAGGACCTGACTGACAATCTGTTCAATAACGGAAGCGAGGCGTTCGCGGCGACGCGGATCTGGCATCTCGAACACCTTCCAGCGCGTTGGCCACCGCATGGCGTGTGACCGGGCTTTGACTTACGTGGGTCACGAAGACCCTCGACCGTTACCCACCAACATACCACCAACGTCCCCGGCACACAGCGAAGCGACTACATAGGGGCGTGTGGGAGTGTTGGTGGATGACCGGGGATCCGCACTAACCGACTAGACGCGTTCGCGGCCGAAGATCTCGACCACGTCCCCAACCCGCGGGTCGGGGCAGTTCTCCAGACCCAGACCGCACTCGTACCCGCCAGCCACCTCACGGACGTCATCCTTGAAGCGACGCAGGGATCCGATACGCCCGTTGTAGACCACTTCGCCACCACGGATGACCCGGGCAGCCGTCCCACGGCGGATGAGACCGTCGCGAACAAACGCACCAACAATCGCCTCACCCTTGCCGGCCCGGAACACCGCACGCACTTCGGCATGTCCGAAGACAACCTCGCGGAACGTCGGTTCCACAAGTCCCCTCAGGGCGGTCTCGAGATCGTCCAGAAGGTTGTAGATAATCTGGTACTCGCGAATCTCCACACCCTGTGATTCAGCGAAGGTCTTGACATTCGACGTCGTGCGCACGTTGAACGCGACGATTACGGCTCGTGAAGCAACCGCCAAGTTGATGTCCGTATCCGTCGGTGCGCCCACGGCGTCGTACAGGACACGCAACGTCGTTCCCGTCACGCTTCCGCCCACCTTTTCAAGGGCACCGCGGATTGCCTCGACCGACCCTTGCACGTCTGCCTTGAGAATGACGTTGAGTTCCTTGACCTCGCCCAGCGAAATCCCCGCGAGGATTTCGTCCAGGCTGAGCCTGCGGGTTCCCGGATCGATCTCGCGGTCCTTGCGTTCCTTGAGAACGACACGCAGGGCATGCTCGTCGGGCATAACGGTAAACCGGTCACCAGCAGCCGGAACCTCTTCAAGTCCAGTGATTTCAACGGGGGTGGACGGTCCGGCCTCGCGCAAGCGTTCACCACGGAAGTCCGCCATCGCCCGGATGCGCCCGCCGGTCTTGTCAACGCAGACCCAGTCGCCAACGCGCAACGTGCCATTCTGCACCAGGATTGTCGCCACCGGACCGCGGCTACGGTCAACCCGCGCCTCGATGATGGACCCAGACCCCGAAGCCTCAGGATCAGCCGTCGGCTCGGCAATGTCGGTGACCAGCAGGATCATCTCCAGCAAGTCGTCAAGTCCGAGCTTCTGGAGTGCCGAAACTTCGACAGTCTCAACCTCACCACCCCAACCGGTGACAAGCACACCGTGATCTGCCAGCTGCTGCTTCACACGCTCAGGACGAGCGTTGGCACGATCGATCTTGTTGATCGCGATGATGAACGGCACCTGGGCTGCCCGGGCATGCTGGATTGACTCGACGGTCTGGGGCATCACCCCATCATCAGCCGCAACCACGATGATCGCCAGGTCAGTGACCTGGGCGCCCCGTGCGCGCATTGCCGTGAAGGCGGCATGGCCCGGGGTGTCAATGAAGGTGATCTTCCGACCCTGCTGCTCAACCTGATAGGCACCAATATGCTGGGTGATGCCCCCGGCCTCGCCCTCGGCCACATGCGCCTCACGCAGGGCATCCAGCAGCGATGTCTTGCCATGGTCGACGTGCCCCATGATGGTGACCACTGGCGGACGCGTCACAAGTTCGCCGTCGCTGCCGAAGTGATCCACATGCTCCGCAACCGGAGCGGGCGCGGTGACCGGCGGGACTGGCATGGACCGGATTGGCGTGACCGGCGTTCCGGTTGCCTCCGCTTCGGCAACCTGCGCGGCACGCTCCTCGGCCGTGATCACAGTGAACCCGAGGGCCTCAGCAATCGCCTGACTTGCATCGTGTTCAAGCAGGTTGTTGATCGTCGAGGAGATGCCCTTCTGGAGAAGCGCCTTGATGATCTGCGCGGGAGGCGTGTTGAGTGTGGTGGCAAGGTCCACCACGCTTATCGAAGGGGGAAGCGTCACCACCTTCGATGCGAGAGCAAGGTTGCTTTCGCGAGACCCATACGAACCGGGACCGCCCGGACGAGAACCACTACCGGGACGTCCGCCCCGTGCCCCGCCGCCTGGGCGTCCGCGCCCGCGTGAACCACCGCCTCGGAACCTGCTCATATTCGCCGTTTCCTAACTTTCCGTACCGCCGGCCGGTCATGCCGTTGATGATCCCCGGGAACTTCCAGATCAGCCTCGTCCTGGACAGAAGAGCGGGCCGCTATGCCCTACCGCGGCCTACCGGACCCGGTTTGGCCGTCGCCGGTTTCACCCCTCCACCCAGTCCCTGTCGACGTGATCCTCGCGTCGTCGGCGTCCCGGTGGCAACCCGTGCAGCCACTGCTGCCAAGGGAACCGCCGCGACACCGGCATCGCCTGCGACCAGTCGGTCGCGAAACTCCTGAAGCGCAGTGAGGTCGTCGCCTCCCACCACCGTCTTCAGGGCACCATTAAGTGTCTGCCGCTTGAATGCCATGTCCCAACACACGGGATCCGCATGCAGGTACGCACCACGTCCGTTTTTCCGACCAGTCAGATCAACCTCAACCGGTCCCGCTACCGTTCTCACGATCCGGACCAACTCGCGCTTGCCGGCCGTCTCCCGGCAAGCCACGCAAGTTCGCTCAGGAACGCGACGGGTGCGCACACCCGTCGGAGGTCGCGACCGCGGACGAGTGCCAGAAACGCGTGACAACGACTTCCCCGAGGCGGGTGGCTGCCCACCGTCCACAGGCACACTCGCGACGGGTTCCTCAACTGGCACTCCAGTAATGGTACCGCCCTTCCATGTCCGACCGGACCTTTGCAGAATGCTCGGCAATGGACCAGACCAGCAGTGTGCCCTAAGCGTCTGTCACGGCCGGGTCGCCGTGGTCCTCACCCGCATGTGCCTCGGCAGCGACTGATCCATCGCCACGGATATCCACCCTCCACCCAGTCAGCTTCGCCGCCAACCGCGCGTTCAGGCCTTCCTTGCCGATAGCAAGTGATAGCTGCCCGTCAGGGACGATAACCGTCGCCGTCCGGGTCGCCTCATCCACTTGCACATCAGTGACCCGTGCCGGGCTGAGCGAGCTTGCCACGAAACGGGTCGGATCCTCATCCCACCGGATAATGTCAATCCGCTCTCCGGCAAGTTCGTTGACGATGTTCTGGATGCGCTGCCCGCGTTGACCGACGCACGCACCGACCGGATCCATCGCCGGGTTCCGGGAGGAAACCGCAACCTTTGAACGCACACCTTCTTCTCGGGCTATCGACTTGATCTCGACACGCCCATCAAAGATTTCCGGGATTTCCAGCTCCATCAGGCGCCGTACGAAGTTCCGGTTTGCCCGGCTCACGATCAACATCGGACCCTTCAGGCTCCGATCGACCTGTGTCAGGTACACCTTGATCCGCTGTCCCATCCGGTGGTGTTCAGTTCGCACCTGTTCCGACACGGGCAAAAGACCCTCGGCCTTGCCTCCGGCACCCATCTCGAGGATCGAACCCCGCATGTCGGATCTCCGGATTACTCCGGTGACAATGTCGCCCACGCGGTCAATGAACTCCGCGTAGACCTTGTCGCGCTCTGCGTCCTTGATCCGCTGCAGGATCACTTGCTTCGCCGTCTGTGCGCCGATGCGTCCGAAGTTGGGAGGCGTGACCTCCTTCTCGACCGTGGCGCCTTCCCTCGCACTCTGCTTGAGGGCTTGGGCGTCGGCAACGCTGATCTGCGTCAGCGGGTTCTCGACAATGTCGACGACCTCGTACAACTCATACACCCGGGCGTTGCCCGACTGCGCGTCCATGCGGACCGCGATGTTACGTTCTTCGGTTACCCCGAAGTCCTTCTTGTACGCCGAGGCGATCGCGACCTCCACCATGTTCAGGAGGTCGTCCTTGTTCAAGCCCCGTTCGGCCGTCAGTTGTGCGAGGGACGCGGCAAAGTCGCTACGCATGTTGCCCCTCCGACATCATTTGGCACCGCGCCAATCAACCGTTACTAGCCGGACCCGAATGGCCTAGCAATCGAATAACTCAGAAAACACGAAAAGCGGGTCTCCCCGCTCACGTTCGGTCGTGGCTTGCGGAACCAGAGTCCTGGCTATTCAGGTCGAGTATACCACCGCGGCCCTCCGGGTTCCGTCGCTGTCGAAGACGTGGGCCTCATCGGGATCGAACCCTAGATGGACCCGATCACCCCGGTTGAGGTCAGCCGTGGCGGGCGCGCGGGCGCGCACC
>BJHB01000154.1:0-7247 GCA_014191415.1 Chloroflexota bacterium | reverse complement strand
CTAGGTAATCGGAGCGGTGGCGCGTTCACGAGGCCTTTCTGGAACAATGCCACTTGCAGAAGATGCAATGGCAACCGATATATCCATCTCCCCGATCCGATGCCCGTCACGCAGTGCCCCATCCGTCAGGGCACGGCGCACGTTGTCCCCGGTTGCGCCCAGCGTGCAGGCCGCTTCCGCAACCAGATTCGGCGCCAGGTAGATGCCGGCCCGAGGCGCCTCAAACCACCCCGAGTTCATGACAAAGCCAGACTGTGCGATGTGTGCACTGCGTCGGTAAAACCAATCTGCCTGGTCGCGGGAAGCCGGGACGCCGTCAGGGTTCATGAGCGCTATCGCCCAATCGAACGAAACCTCGTCAGGAAACTGGCTTTTCGCCTCATCCCAAGCGGGTTCTGCAAGGTTGCACCATGACGACAGCACTTCGACGTAATACGTGACCTTGACGAGCGATCCAGGTCTTTCAGTCATCCTGCGCCTTCCATTTATGGGAACGAACCACTCGGCCCCCGGATGACTTCACGACGTCGGTCCATCCCAAAAACGAACTTGGGCCAAGCCCCGGAGTGTCTGACTGGTGAAAGACACCTGATCTGGACCAACTCCAATTACGCGGAAGTTGCCGGTGTCAGTGTCGCAACCTGAATCCGGTCATTACCGGTGTCCGCCACCGCTACGTCTCCATCGGCACCAACCGTGACTGACATGGGCATGACAAACTCACCGGGTGCCGTGCCGGCACGACCTCCCCAGAAATCCCACGTCCTTGCATCCGCATTCCGGACGACGATACGGTGATTTCCACTGTCAGCGATGAGGGTCCTTCCCGTCTGATCTATCGCGATACCGGTCGGCATTCGGTAGTCCACACCCCGGAGCGGGCTATGTATCGCAGGCGCCGGCCACACGTCCCATCCGCCTGAACTCTCCGGTCCAACCCCAACCCGGGCGTGCGACTGAATGCGATTGTTCCCTGTATCAGCGACGACAATCCTGCCATCGCGACCCACTCCAACCCCACGCGGTGACGCAAACTCGCCGACACCACCGCCACTCTTGGGCGCACCCCGCACCGTCCGTCCCCAGACGGCAAGCGACCGGCCATCACGTTCGAACAACTGGATACGATGGTTCCCGGTGTCAGAAACGATGATCCGGCCGGTTTCATCGGCGACCGCGTCGCTGGGTCGGATGAACATCCCCTTGCCCGTTCCGGACGTGGTCCCACCGATGACCGCAAGCACCCGGGGGGAAACCACAGATGAGAGGTGGACAATGCGGTGATTCCCGGTATCGGCTATCAAGACCGTGCCTGATGTGGTCAGTGCCACACTGCCGGGTCGACGGAACAACGTGCCGGCACCAGTAACATCCCACGGCGTCGCCGGGGATCCGTCATTTGCAATTACCCAGACCCGGTCGTCATCAGCAAGCGTCACGAGAGCCACCCCACGACGGTCCATGGCAATGCCGGTCGGGGTCATGAAACCACCGCCCGACGACGCGGCGCGTCGCGCAAGGATCCTCCACGCGGAAACGGTTGAAACGGCCTGTCCAGCAGGAATCGCGTCGGACGAACCAGCTGTCGTATCGGCTTGCGCAGGCGCGGTGCCATCACTGCCCGTAACGCCACCTGCAAACATGACCGCCGGCATCGCGAGACTTGTCACCGCGGCGACCGCAGCCAAACCAGCCAGTGCGCGCCGGCCACTTAGGATATTCCTCAATCTGCCCACCCATTAATCCGACAGACAACACTCCGTCAAGAACTCTTTCCTAAATCGTGCGCCACGGACGCCGGAATCAGGTCACCTCCTTGTAAACGTCTTGTTAAGGAATTGCGGCCGGCCTCAGCGAGGGTTGCGACCGGACTGACACTTGCCTGCCCGAGACAAGGAGAAAGTCGTCAGGTCAGTCGTTGAAAGCCTGAGGCAAACCCTGTGTCACAACCCGCCATTCTCCGTACCTTCAAAGGTGACGCGGGTTTCGGAACTGAGGCGCGCTGATCGGGTCGCGCAAGAATCCCACACGGAGGCGAACCAACGGTGTACCGGCGAGCACTTGACACTGCCATTCACGCTGCATCGAATGCGGCGCACCAGATCGTCTCCAAAACACCATCACCTGGAGTAGCCGCTGCAGGCACAACCGGCGAACGTGACATCCTGGCGATTGACATCGGGACTGAGGCTGCGATCCGGGATTACCTGTCAAATGCATTTCCGGCGTGGGGCATTCTCGGAACGCCCGATGCGACCACGTCCCGATTGGATTCGCAAGATGACTCGAATGAGCGACATGTCTGGATCATCAACCCCGGTCCCACCAACGTGGGCGCTTCCGACCGAGTGACCGGACTTACGATCACCATCGCCCTTCTACGCAATGGGGTACCTGTGCTGGGTGTCGTCCATGCAGTCTTCACTCCGTATGGTGCAGCAGATTGTTTCTCCTGGGCGGAAGGCTGCGGCGAGGTGCACCGGAACGGGTCACCGGCACCACGGGTCTCCTGGCCCGACTCGATCGATGCATACACAGTCGTGGCTGTGCCAATTTCTAGTGAAGCTGACCCTCGCGCGACACTCAAATGCGTCGCGCCCGGCCGGTTTCTGGCGGTGGACGATCTTGCATATCGACTCGCCCTCACTGCGGTCGGTGAAGCCGATGGTGCGGTGTCCTATTCGACAAGGCCGACGTCACGAGAGACCTTTGCTGCCGGAAGTGCACATGCATCCTCAGGGTACTGCGCCGGACACGCACTGCTGATCGGTGCTGGAGGAACGCTTGTCGATCAGGACGGGATCGCAATTTCGTATTTGGCCGATGGCACGATTTCTCGGACGGTGCACGGTGTCTTCGCGGGGTCCCGAGGGTTTGTGGAAACCCTGACGAAGCGTCCGTGGCACCCAGTGTCCGGTTCCGGGTTCGACGACGGATCCCTCCTCAAGCAGTTTGTGCCGTTGGCAACAACTGCGACACATCGGACGATCAATTCAGACGCGCTGTCTCGCGCCCAAGGCTGCCTCCTTGGCCAATTCTCGGGCGACGCCCTAGGTTCGTTGGTCGAATTCAAATCCGCCGACCAAATTGCGCGAATGTATCCCGATGGCGGACCGTTCAATTTGGTTGATGGTGGGCACTTCGACACGATTGCCGGGCAACCGACCGACGACTCCGAGATGGCCCTCATGCTCGCGCGCACACTCATCGACCGAGGGGGCTGGGATGCGGAGGCCACCGGGGCCGCGTATGCACGGTGGTGTCACGGATGGCTCTTTGAAGACGCCGCTCGGCAACACTCCTATCCCAACCGGGCGACACCGTTCGACATTGGGAACACCACTTCAATGGCGTTAGGTCCGGTTACACAACGGGATATTGACGGCGGCGAGGTTCTGAACAGGCTTGCCCAAACAGCTTCGACAACGACCCAGGCAAACGGCGCGTTGATGCGCGTCGCTCCGCTCGGTGTCTGGGGCTCATTCAGACCAGCCGGCGACGTTGCCGAAGCTGTCAGTACCGATGCATCGCTGACCCACCCGAACCTTGTGTGCATCGCGGCTTCAGCAACTTTTGCAGTGACCATCGCACATGCGGTCCGGACGCACACCAGTTCGCGAGACTTGTGGGATTTCGCCAGGAACCACGCCAGACATGTCGAACAGTGTGAGGAAGTTGCCGACGCCATCGACGCGGCCGACGTCGGGCCTCCCGAGGACTTCCAGACAAACATGGGTTGGGTCCTAATTGCAATCCGCAACGCCTTCTACCGCCTGCTTCACTCGGCCACGTTTCAAGACGGGGTCATCGGAACCGTGCGAGCCGGTGGCGACACCGATACAAACGCTGCAATTGCCGGTGCCCTCCTTGGAGCCACGTACGGGCGTGACGCAGTACCGGCCCAATGGCGTCGAATGATCATGACGTGCAGGCCGGCCGTGATCCCTGAAAGCGCCGGCGCTGCCCCACGGATCATGAAGCCACGGCCCGCCGCGTTCTGGCCAGCAGACGCGTGCGCGCTCGCCCAAAGGTTGCTCGAGGTCTAGCGCCAGATTCGAACCCAACCCTCACATATCGCTGCCACGCGGCGTCGTATTCCACGGGTGATAGGCGGATTGAGACCGGGAACCCTGTTTCCAAAGCGCCACCGCAAATCAGACCCCGGAGTGGGATAGATGCAGCAGTTGCAGGAATTGATCGTCACCAGACTGCGCGAGAGGGGCGTCGACGTCTTCGAAGCCGGGGGCGGAGTGGGTTTCAACGGAACGGCTTGCAGAGTGCCATTGCGGATGGCGGTCCGGATCAGTGGTTCCGAAAGTATGTCCGGACACGCGCTTCTGGCCCTCTCCGCAACCACGCCCCCTACGTCACTTGCCGAGAGACCGAGTGGCGCCATCCAGGTACGGCGGGACCGTGAAGCGCCACGCGGGCCAGCTGATCCGCCAATCGAATTCTCTGGTCCTATTCCATGGCCAACCGCCCGCCAGCGCGAGGTCGCGGTGCTACTCAATTTGATAAACGCAACGAGGCTACGTACCGGTGCCCTGTCATTGTCTTCTCTGGGAAACATGATCCGATTTGATTGGGCAGTACCTGTGACACTGTCCAACGAATTGACAATAGTGGGAACCCTGATCGACGTTGCCCAGTCGGTCATGGAACGGTTCCTGCCGGCAATCGAGGGCGTCGTCGTGGAGGGGTTCTCCGCGGAAACTGCCCTGAGGCGTCGGGCACCGAACGGAGCCGTCGGTCAAATCCAACAAGAGGACTGACGCGCGCGACCCGGGGACCGAGTAGCCACCGCTTCACGTAATGCAATCATGTGCGTGACCATGGAAAACACAGGCGAAACAGCGGGCAATCTGGAGTTCATCCGGTGGGCACGAGGTTGGTCCAACCCGTCCTCGGTGCGATTGCCGGACGGAACCACCTTTCCGGAAGCGATCCAAGGCCTTGCCGCCAATCTGGCTTCGGCGATTGGAGAACTCGTGAGTGCGGGGGACTCCCGTACGGCAGATCTGACCCGAGTTGAGCTGTGCCGTGAGGCGCTGGCGACCGCGCTCCAGGGCGAAGCAATCGCCTGCCGAGATCGTTTCTCTACGTCAAGCGACCTTCGGGACATTGCCCTCGCCATTTTCAACCGCCAGGCCTCGCTTGACGCGACAGTTCCCGAAACCATCGAATTCGCGGAGCGTCAAGTGGACTTCGCGCTAGATCTCCGCGCACGTCACACGATTGATTCGAGTGACAAACCAGCGCTCGACCGCGCGATAGAGATGGTGACTGCGACTCAGACGTTTCTGCTTTCCCGGGATTCCATTGCAACGAATGCAGCACCAGGGTCTCGTCAGCGGTCCGCACCATTCCGTGCAACCGAGGCACTGGCTGACCTGCTTGGCGAGCGCTTTGAAGACCGGAGTGATCCTCTGGACCTTGACCGCGCAATCGAAGTCGCAACCGTCGCGCACAACCTTGCATCCGGAGACCGACAAGCGACTGCAGCCGCAGACAACCGTTTGGCACTCCTGCTCCGTCTCCGGCACGATCACCGGGGCGATCACACCGACCTAGATCTTGCGATCACGCACGCTGAAGCGTCCGTTTCGGGAACAGACCCGACCGACCCTTTGTACCCGGTGAGACTGGGCAACCTTGGCCTGCGCTTGGCGACACGATTCAACCTTTCTGGGATCGCCGCCGATCTCGACCGTTCCATTGACCTCGCACGCACTGGGCTATCCATCGGAGGGGTGTCGCCTCACGAACGGCGACGCCTGCTCGGAAACCTCGCTATCCGCCTCCGGACCCGACACAACCAAGGGGCTGACCCGGCGGATCTCGATGCGTCCATCGAGTTCGAGGAGGAGGCAATGACCCTGGCACCACCAGGAACAACGCAACCTCTCTGGCTGCTCAACAACCTCGGGATCAGCTTGAGCACCCGGTATTCGAACCGTGGAGACCCGGCCGACCTTGACCGGTCTATCTCCCTCGCCGAAGAGGCACTAGCACTGTCTCCGCTCGGGAACGCTGATCGACCATCGCGCCTGAACAATCTCAGTCTTGTGATCAGCACGCGATATGAACATCGAGGCGATCCGGCAGACCTGGATAGATCGATCGACCTATCGGCACAGGCAGTGGCCGAGTCCCCGGAGGGAAGTCCATTCCTCGCGATGAGGCAGCACAATCACGGAACCCATCTTGCAATCCGCTACGACCGCCAGGGTGACCCTTCAGACCTCGACCTCGCCATCGACCTCGCTAGATCATCGGTCGCCGGGACCCTTCCAGAAAGCCCGGAACGACCGGCCAGGGTGGCAAACCTATCGCAACGCCTCGGGGCGCGGTTCTCCGGGCGCGGGCGACGCGAGGACCTTGACGAGGCTATCAACTATGCTGAAGAAGCATTGGCGGATACCCCGGAGGCCGGACTTGAACGGTCGGCGCGGGTCGGCAATCTCGCGATTGCGCTTGGTCAACGATGGCGCCGTGATGGTTCCCCGGCTGACCGGTCGGACCTTGACCGTGCAATCTCCCTCACCGAGACGTCCCTCGCGCTCATGGAAAGCGGCAACCCGGATAGGGCCACGCGCCTCGCTTCGCTCTCGGGTTTTCTGCGTTGGAGGCACGACCAAGGGTCGGATCGTGCCGACTTGGAAGCTGCGCTCCAATTCGCCGAGGACGCCCTTTCGGGAACCGCCGATGGACATCCAAACCGTGCAGCTCGCCTTGCCAGCCTCGCCAGCTTGTTGGAGGTGAGGGGAACCCCTGCAGACCAGATACGGTCAATCGCTCTGCACCGGGACGCCTGGGCCAGAGTGACCGGAACGGCAGGCTTCGCTGGTTTTGCGGTCGTCGGCATCGGAAACGGTCTGGCATCCGCCCTCAGGAACCTGCGTTCGGATCAAGCTTCGCCCAGTCTCACCACGCAACCTAAGCCATTCTTCGGTGCAACGGACCTCGAGGATGCCGATCATCCTGGCAATGAACTCCTCGCGGTGCTTTCGGTCACTTTGGATGCGCTGGACGCCTACCTTGCCCGTCTGCCCCTCGATGCCGAAGCTGACGCACTCTTCGCGGTCGGGACCTACGGTCACCTGTACGGCTGGCTCATAGAAGAGACTGCGACCGTCGCCCAAGCGACGATCGATGCGGGATTGCCAGCCAATGATCTCCTCCGCGCGACATTCGGGGCAATCGAGCGCAGCAAGGGACGCAGGCTCGCTTCGCGGCTTCACACTGGG
>BJHB01000153.1:0-7257 GCA_014191415.1 Chloroflexota bacterium | reverse complement strand
TCTGGTCTGATGGCTGCGGGAATGGTCACCGGGGCCGAACAATTGGAAGCTGGAGTGGGTTCGGTCTGGCCGTCTGTTGCGATGTCGGAGCCAGAGACACCTACCGAACCCACCATCGCTGAATTCGAGAGTGGAACGGCTGCCTCTGGTGAACTGATCGAGATGGAACTGGCGGCCGAGTTAGCAGCCCAAGTGGTGGCTCTCGCACATGTCGCTAGTGGCGTCCCTGAAACCCTGGTGACCAATGCCGAACTTCTCGAGGTGGAACATGCCGACGGGGCGGCTGGTGCAGAGATGCCCGTCGGATTCCTCAAGACTGCCTTCACTCTTGGACCGGTAGCTGAGGTTGAACCGGTCGATGTTGGCGTCGACGTCGATGCGGACTTTGCGGGGATGGCGCCTGAGATGGCCATTGATCCGGTCATGACCGACACCACGGGTGTTTCGGTTGACGAAGCTGAATTGTCCGCGGCCGAACCGGCCTACGTGATGCCCTATCCAGTGTTGGCGATCGATCCGGTCGAGGCGGGGGTGATGGAGCCACTGGCCGTGGAGTCAGACCTGGACGAAGCGGAACCCGGCATCGCGATGCCCGCCCCCGTGCTGGACCGTCAGCCCACCATGTCCGACTTCGTGGAAGTACGGATTGCCGAGGCTGAACCGGACGAGCTGCAACCGGCAACCGAGAGGTCGGAACCGGAAATGGACGTCAGACCGGTGGTGGCCGAAGTCGCTGCGGGGCCGGTCGCTGAAGCTCAATATGCCGAGGTGCACCAAGTAACCGAGATACAGGCGCCAGAGATTGCTGTTGAGCCCATCATGTCCGGCGTCGAGGAATTACGGACTGCTGAGGCTGAACCGGGCGAGGTGCACCCGGCAACCGAGAAGTCGGAACCGGAAATGGACGCCAAACCGGTGGTGGCCGAAGTCGCTGCGATATCAGCCGCTGACGATCACGTTGCCGAATTGGAACTCGTCTCCGAGGTGCCTGCTCCCATGATTGCATTTGATCCCACCATGGTCAATGTCGAGGCCAACGCTGGATTGGTCGAGGTGGAACTGGCAGTCGAGATCCGGGCGCCAGGGTTGGCGGTCGAACCCGCCTTTCCCGAAGTCATTGACGCAGAGGTTGCCCCGGCGGAACGCGTTTACGCGACGCCGGTCGAACTCGTTGTCCCCAAAGACGCGGAAAGTTCGGGGTCAGGCCAGGGTATCGGCGACGATCATGGAGCGCATGGTCTAGAGAGCCAGCTGGTCTCGGACGCGTGGGACGCAATGACGCAGGCTGAAACAGTCGAAATGGCGTCGCCGTCAGAGGCCGGTCTCGAACTTGAACCATTCGTCGATGTTCCCATCACGGCTCTCTCCTACCAAGCGGACGGCAACGGGACGGACCCGTCGGTGACTTATGAACCCGACGAAGGCCAAGTGTCATCGGGCCCGTCTGCTGGGTCTGGTGCGGAATTGGGCATGACTGGTACTGACCTGTCAGGTTCAGGGCATGGTGCCACCGATGACGCTGATCTCAAGCTCGACGGGTTGGAGTTGGAAGACGAAGAACTCGGGACCGAGGATAGGGTGGCAACGTTTACACCACCTCCGGCACTTCCAGTGGAGGAACCGCAGCCAGCGTGGATGCCTCTGCCACGTTCTCCAAAGTTCCGCTGGATCCGGGTTGCGATGCAGGCAACCGAGATAAGCGTCCCGCGTGATGTCTTCGGGGGACCGTAGAGCCGAGAATGTCGGCATCCCGGTGCGTCTTGGGCGAAGGATCCCAAGTCTGAGGCATTGATTAAGCGGCGTATACTTCCAACTTGTGATCGATGGTCTGCCATCCCGACGCATCGCGCTCTTTCCGGCCACATTCGACCCCCCAACCCACGGGCACATGGAAACGGTCTTGCGTGGGTCGAGGCTTTTCGATGAGGTTGTGGTTGCGGTGTATGCCGAACCGTCAAAGCAAACGCTGTTCAGCGCGGCGGAGCGGCTGGAGCTTGTTGAAGAAGCGGTTCGTGACCTGGGCGTGACAAATGTCCGTGTCAGATCGTACAACCGAAGACTGACCGCAGATCTGGCGCGTGAAGAGGGTGCGTGCGCGCTCATACGCGGGTTGCGTGCCGTTTCTGACTTCGACTACGAATTGCAACTTGCGCACATGAACAAGGCGCTTGCGCCGGATGTCGAAACGGTGGTCCTCCTGGCGAGTGCTCGGTACAGCTTTCTGAGTTCGACCATTGTGCGAGAGGTTGCACGCCTGGGTGGCGATGTGGCGCCGTGGGTGCCACGGGTTGTTGCCAAGCGGCTCAGCGAACGGTTCGGACAGCCTCATGCAGCCGTGAACCTCCCGGAGGTCCTGGATGCGGAGGTTGGCGCGGACCGGATCGCCGGGTTCATGTCCACTGATGATCGTGTGCGTTAGTACTGGGGATAACATGGGCTATCTGGTCGCCGTGGCTCATGCAGTCTGTGATTGCATGAGTGATGATGTGACTGGGTGGGAGCGGCGACAGTTGTTCGTACCGACGGGTACGAGTGGCCGGACGCCAGGAGGTGACTTCGATCGATATTCTATTTCTGGTTGATCGTTTGGAGGCCGTCCTGCAGAATGGCCAGCGCGTGCCGTTCACGCACAAGGTCATGATCGATGAGACCGAGTGCTACGACATCATTGACCAAATGCGCCTCGTGGTGCCTGAAGAGGTCAAGGCGGCGAAGAAGCTGAGCCAGGACCGCGACCGCGTACAAGGCGAGGCGGAAGCCCAGGCAGAACGCATCATTCAGGACGCGATGGATCAGCGGGACGAAATGCTCGCTGAATATGCGATTGTGGCAGCTGCGGAAGAACGTCGCGTAGAAATCCTTGACGACGCGACGCAGGAAGCCGAGGAGATCAAGGCGGAAGCCGACCGCTACGCGCTCGATGTTCTTGAGGCACTGAGCACACGACTGGGGACGTTCCTGCGTGAGGTTGACAATGGCATCAATGCCTTGCAGCCACCTCCCGAAGACGGTGACTAGTCCCGGCTCGCTTCCCGCAACTCTGTAGAGCGCCCGGAGCGTCCGGGGCCTCGAGCGGGCGAGGCGATCGAATGCCGTCCGGGAGACTGAGCTATGCAGACATTGCGGATCAACGTTGTCGGGCTGCTTAAGGAGCCTGCGGGTGGCGTGCGCGATCAAGTGATCCAGGTTCCAGGAGCCACGGTCGCCTCGATGGCCGACGAGGCGAGGCCACTGAGGGATCTAACAGGTTCTGTCCGCCTATTGCGGAGCCCTCATAGCATTTTTGCGAGGGTGCGCCTCGACACGGACGTTGCGTTGGATTGCAGCCGTTGCCTGGAGGATGCGGTCTCACCGGTCAAGCTCGAGTTTGATGCGGAGTTCTTCCCGTCAGTGGATGTGGTTACCGGCCTGGCCGTGGTCATTCCGGACGACGACCTTGCGTTCGTGATCGATCACAACCACGAACTTGACCTTGCCGAAGCGGTTCGTCAGGAACTGCTGTTGGGGTTGCCGATGTACCCGTTGTGCGATCCCGAGTGTGAAGGATTGTGTCCAACGTGCGGGGCGAACCGGAACACCGACCCGTGCGACTGCGATGACAGCGAACCCGACCCGCGGATGGCGTCGCTAAAGGGTCTATTCGGTGGGGGCGGCGAGACTGACCGTCCATCCTGACATTGCTAGCCATACCGGAACCGGAACCGGTATGATTGAGCGTCGTTGACCGGAGTTGTAAGACGTGGGTGCACACCCGAAACGCAAGATCAGCAAAATGCGGCGAGACAGTCGCCGTGGGCATCATGCTTTGGAGTTTCCTCAGTTCATTACATGTCCGAGCTGTCGTCAGCTTACGTTGCCTCATCAGGCGTGCCACCGATGCGGAGTGTATCGCGGTCGGCAGGTCGTTGAGATGAACAACGAGAGAGCGGCGCAGTAGCGGGCGCGGGTCTGCCCTGAGCCCATTTGGTGACGCAAGTCACGTAGGTGGGCCTGTTCCAGAGGGGCGCCGAAAGGCGCCTCTTTTTGTTGCCTGAACGACGTCAGGTGGAGGAAAAGATGAGCGCCGCAATGGCCTGGCTGTTCCCCGGCCAGGGTTCTCAGGCGGTGGGGATGGGGCAGTCGCTGCACCGCGACTCATCGGCGGCGCGCGACGTGTTCTTGATTGCGGATGCGGTCTGGGGCGGTTCGCTCACGGGCTCGATGTTCGACGGCCCGCCCGAGGCCTTGCAAGCGACCGTTGTCACGCAACCAGCGATTGTCTCGGTGAGCCTTGCGGCGCTAGCAGCGGTTCGTGAAGCGTGGGAAGCACGGCATGGAATACCCCTCCCGGAACCGTCATTCGTTGCGGGGCATAGCGTCGGCGAATTCGCTGCGGTTGTGGCCAGTGGTGCGACCGATGTTGCGACCGGGCTGCGCCTGGTGTGCGAACGCGCCCGGCTGATGCAGTGGGCGGCCGATACGAACCCCGGAAGCATGGTCGCTGTCCTGGGCTTGGGGCGGGACGCAGTTGAAGCGGCCTGTGCGTCGGCGCGGGAGACAGTACCGGGCAGTTACGTGTCGGTCGCCAATGACAACGCGCACTCCCCGGCCCAAATCGTCATTGCAGGTGACTTGCCCGGACTAGAGGCTGCAAGCGCGGCGTGCCGTGAACGAGGTGCGCGCCGTTGCGTCCCATTGACGGTAGGTGGTGCATTTCACTCGGCCGCGATGGCGCCCGCACAGGAAGGGCTTGCCCGTGCCATTGCGATGGCGCCCTTCGGTGACCCCCGCGTGCCCGTGATCGCAAACGTCACCGCGATTCCGCTTCGGCGCGCCCGTGACATCAGGGCGGAACTTGCGGCCCAGGTAGTCAACCCCGTACGTTGGGCGGACACGGTCACCCTTCTTGCAGAATCCGGGTGCCGGAGGTTTGTTGAGTTCGGGCAAGGGACAGTACTCGGAAATCTGGTGCAACGGGCGATACCGGACGCCGAGGTCCACAGTGTGGGCGATACCGGCGGCGTGGGCAGGGTTGTGGAATGGCTCGGTTCTGGGGCGGGCGAAAATGCGAATGCCTAACGGGGTGCGTCGTCATCCGGGATGGTGCGTCATGGGTTTGCTGGCTCGGCGTGGTTCAGAATGGCTGCTGGCCGGACTGGAGGCAATAGATGTCTGATCGTGGGGTTTCGGGCATGATCGCGTTGGTCACCGGGGCATCTGGTGCCCTCGGAAGGGCGATTGCCGTCAGACTTGGTACGGGCGGGGCCATTGTGGCGTGCCATTACGGATCAAACCGGATGGGTGCTCAGGAGACCGTTGATGCCATCCGTGCCGGCGGTGGCGATGGAATGACCGTTGGAGGCAACGTGACGTTGCGCGAGGACGTCGATGCGATGGTTGCGTCGGTCCTTGAGGCGCATGGTCGCATCGACATCCTGGTGAATTGCGCCGGGATCACTCGCGACGGGTTGCTCGTCAGGATGGACGATGCCGACTGGGATGATGTGATTGCGGCCAATCTTCGGTCAGCCTTTCTCGGGACGCGCGCGGTCATGCGTTCGATGATGAAGCAACGAAGCGGGCGCATCCTGAATGTGACTTCGGTGATCGGTGTTTCGGGCAATGCCGGGCAAGCCAACTATGCGGCTGCAAAGGCAGGGATGATTGGATTGACCCGGAGTACGGCGAGGGAAGTTGCAAGCCGGGGAATCACCTGCAATGCCTTGGCCCCTGGGTACATTGACGCGGGGATTGCCGCTACCCTCACCCCGGAACAGAGTGCCAAGGCACTTGCGACCGTCCCCATGGGCGCGATGGGCACTGCAGACGACATAGGCGAGGCGGCAGCGTTTCTGTGTTCAAGGGAGGCCCGGTACATCACCGGCCAGGTCCTCCACGTCGACGGCGGCATGGTGATGGGATAAGGCAAGAAGGCATCAGATGTTTGCAAAGGTGCTGATTGCCAACCGAGGCGAGGCCGCGGTTCGTGTCATCCGTGCATGCCGGGAGCTCGGCATCCGGACGGTTGCCGTGTTTTCTGAGGCGGACCGCACGTGCCTGCATGTTCGACTCGCCGACGAAGCCATTTGCATTGGTCCCGCGCCGACCGGTCGGTCCTATCTCAATGTGCCCAACATCATTCAGGCGGCGCTGATGACCGGCGCGGAGGCCATTCACCCGGGAACGGGATTCCTGTCTGAGAGTTCGGCCTTTGCGGAGATCTGCGCCGGATACGGCATCACATTCGTGGGTCCAACCCCGGAAACGATTGCCCAGCTTGGCGACAAGGCCCGGGCGCGTTCGGTGATGCGCGATGCCGGTCTCCCGGTGATGCCGGGAGGGGATGCGCCAGTGCGAACGCTGGACGAGGCCAAGGACTTTGCCCAGTCGCTTGGGTACCCCGTCATGCTGAAGGCCGTCGGTGGTGGTGGTGGCAAGGGGATACGGCGACTGACGTCGGTTCAGGACCTTATCGCCTCGTTCCCGGTTGCACAAGCTGAGGCCTCAAGTGCGTTCGGAAACCCTGAGATCTATCTCGAAAAGTGCATCGAGGACGCGCGCCACATCGAGGTGCAAATCCTTGGTGACATGCACGGTTCCGTGATCCATCTTGGCGAGCGTGATTGCTCATTGCAACGCCGGGCGCAAAAGGTTCTCGAAGAGGCACCTGCTACGTGCATCCCTGATTCAATCCGCGCAAAATTGTGCGAGGCGGCCGTTGCCGGTGCCCGAGCCGTTGGGTACGTCAACGCCGGAACATGGGAATTCCTGGTCGACCGGAACCATGACTTCTACTTCATGGAGGCAAACGCGCGTCTCCAGGTGGAACATCCCGTGACCGAGGCGATCACCGGGGTGGACATGGTGAAGACCCAACTTGCGATAGCGTCCGGGGCGCATTTGCCTTGGACGCAGGATGAGATCCGCTTGCAAGGCCACGCAATCGAAGTTCGGGTCACTGCAGACGATCCGCGGCGGAACTTTGCGCCGGATGCGGGTCTGGTGGGCCGGTTTGACATGCCTGGTGGTCCGGGTGTGCGAGTGGACACCCATGTGGTTGCCGGATATGAGGTGCCACCCTTCTACGACTCACTTCTAGCAAAGTTGATCACCTATGGGTCAACACGCGAGGAGGCTAGGGCGCGCCTTCTCCGGGCCCTGGCTGAGTTCCGGATCGAGGGTCTCGCTACCACGGTTGGCTTCCACGAACGATTGGTCAGCGATCCGTCGTTCATCACTCAGGATCTCACGACCACGTTCGTGGAACGCTGGCTACCC
>BJHB01000152.1:0-7326 GCA_014191415.1 Chloroflexota bacterium | reverse complement strand
GATGGCGTTCGCGGACTACTTCTATCAGCGCTGGGTCTTTGATAAGAGCCTCAAGATGTCCAAGGAAGACATCAAAGAGGAATACAAGCAGTCCGAAGGCGATCCGCAGATCCGCGCACGGCTCCGTCAGCGCGCACGCGCCTTGTCACGGCAGCGGATGATGAAGGCAGTTCCCAAGGCGGATGTGGTGGTGACAAACCCGACCCACTTTGCGATTGCGCTGAAGTATGGGAACGGCATGGAGGCACCGATGGTGCTTGCCAAAGGTGAGCGCCTGGTTGCCCAGCAGATCAAGAAGGTTGCTTGCGAACATCACGTGCCTATGGTTGAGAACCGTCCACTTGCGCAAGCCCTTTTCAAGGCGTGTGAGGTGGGACAGGCCGTTCCACAGGAAATGTACAAGGCTGTTGCCGAAGTGCTTGCGTGGGTGTACCGGATGTATCCGGGTCGTGCGCCGGCCGGTTTCAGTAATCCACCGGCAGCACGGCCGGCGCCTTCAGCAAGGTCTGGTCCGTGGGTTGACCTGCCTGGCGCGCTGCAACCGGGCTTATCGAACGCCATTGGCTAGCCGCATCCGAAAGCATTAGAGGACGTCGACAGAGATGGCCACCGCAACAACGACGCTGACAAACGGTAATGGAGGTGCCACCCAGGCTTCTGGGTGGCAGCGCCTGCTCCAGCAGCGTGACGTGCTCTTGCCAGTAGCAGTCGTCGCGGTCATCGCGATGATGATCGTGCCGCTCCCGACGGTGATGCTCGACCTCCTGCTGATCGTCAACCTGTCGATTGGCCTGCTGATCTTGCTCGTCTCGATGTATACGACCGAGCCTCTTGCGTTCTCGGTCTTTCCGACACTGCTCCTGATCACAACGCTGTTCCGGTTGGCGCTGAACATTTCTGCGAGCCGACTGATCCTTCTCAATGGCTTTGCCGGGCACGTGATCGAGGCCTTCGGGTCCGTCGTGATCGGGGGCAGCTACGTCGTCGGTATCGTGGTATTCATCATTCTTGTCGTCATCCAGTTCGTGGTCATCACGAATGGTGCGGGACGTGTTGCTGAAGTCGCCGCGAGGTTCACCCTTGACGCGATGCCCGGCAAGCAGATGAGCATCGACGCGGACCTGAATGCCGGCTTGATCACCGAGGCGGAAGCGAAGCGTCGCCGGCAGAAGATCGAACAGGAAGCAGACTTCTACGGTGCCATGGACGGTGCCTCGAAGTTCGTTCGGGGTGATGCCGTTGCGGGCATCATCATCATTCTTGTCAACATCCTTGCAGGGTTTGTGATCGGTGTCATGCAACAGGGCATGTCCCTCATGGGTGCCCTCCAGACCTACGCTCTCCTGACCGTGGGAGACGGGCTCGTCAGCCAGATCCCGGCGCTGATGATCTCGACGGCCACCGGTATCGTGGTCACCCGCGCGGCAACGAGCGGCGATCTTGGGTCTGACACCATCCGGCAGATCACTTCCAATCCCCGCGTCCTCGGGATCGTGACTGGGGCCTTGATCGTCCTGGCATTTGTGCCAGGCATTCCTAAGTTGCCCTTTTTCATCATCGCTTGCCTGACCGGTGCTGGCGCTTACCTAGCTTGGCAGACCGAGGCGTCCGGTGAACGGACGGCAATCTCCGGTGGTGCCACGGTGGTCGAGACGACGGCAACGGGCGAGCCAGCCCCGACCGGACCAGAGGCGGTAACGCCGCTGCTTGCGCTCGATCCGATGGAACTCGAAATCGGGTATGGGCTGATCCCGTTGGTTGATCCGCAGGAAGCCGGAAACCTGCTTGACCGGATCACCCGAATTCGGCGCCAGATGGCACTTGACTTGGGCATCGTGCTTCCGACTGTCCGGGTGCGTGACAACCTGCAGTTGCAGCCAAACCAGTACGTGGTGAAGTTGCGCGGGGTTGAGGTGGCGCGTGGTGACCTCCTGATCAACCAGTACCTCGCGATGAACGCTGGCCTTGCGGACGAGCAGATCGAGGGCATCCCAACCACCGAACCGGCATTCGGATTGCCAGCACTGTGGATCCAGGCTTCACTGAAGGACCGGGCGGAATTGCTTGGGTATACGGTCGTTGATCCGCCGAGCGTTCTGACCACCCATCTCACTGAGGTCATCAAGGGCAATGCCGCGAACATCCTGTCACGGCAGGACGTGCAGACGCTCATCACGAACCTCAAGGCGGAGCATCCCGCAGTTGTTGATGAGCTGATCCCCGGGGTGCTGTCGATCGGTGAGACCCAGAAAGTGCTTCAGAACCTGCTTCGTGAGCGCATCACAATCCGTGACCTCGTCACGATTGTGGAGACACTCGCCGACTATGCTCGGCAGACCCGTGACACAGAGGCGCTGACCGAATATGTGCGCCAGCGTCTGGCACGGGCAATTTCGGCTCAATACCGGGGGGTTGATGGGTTGGTGCATGTGATCACTTTGAGTCCCCGCGTTGAGCAGCAGTTGACGGAGGCGTTGAAGCAGACAGATCAGGGCACGATGATCGCGATGGAGCCGGTTAGGGCGCAGCAGTTGCTTCAGCGGCTGGCGGGCGAAATGGAAAGGGTCGCGGGACTTGGTCACGCGCCAGTCCTCCTCTGCTCAGCGCGCCTTCGTCTTGCGGTCCGCCGGTTGACCGAGCGGGTTCTTCCGAACCTCGTGGTCTTGTCGTTCAGTGAAATCGCGACGGGTGTCGACGTACAGGCAGAGGGAATGGTCATTGTCGACTGACCGGGAATGACGGCGCACCAAAGCGCTTTCGTCCACGGATGTTGATGAACCACGTCGTCACGAAGAGCAATCATGAAGGTAAAGCGATATCGCGCGGAGGATCGCGCGACGGCCCTGAAGCAGATACGTGCCGACCTCGGGTCGGACGCGGTGATCGTTCACGAGCACCGCGTCCGGACGGGCGGTGTATTTGGCATGTTCGGGCGCGTCGAAGTCGAGATTCTTGCCGCGGTTGAAGAGCGACCGGTTGCTGCACGACCCCCGGCCCCGGCGCCTGGCGGACCCGCAGCGAAGCCGGCCGGGCCCACGCAGGTTGCCAGCCGCGCCGGTGATGTGGAGGCGACCATTTCCGCAGCCGGGCGCCGTGTTGCATCCGCTTCGAATACCGCGCCCCAGTCCGCGCCGATGGATGGAGCGGGTCGCTTGGCTGCGATTCTCGAACAGATGCCCCGCACTGGCGGTGCCCTGACTCCGGAGCTTACGGCGAGGCTTGCCGACCTTGTGGCAAACGGTGATGGAACTGGGCCATCGACCGGTGGCGCGATGCCTCGCTCCGAACGACCGGCAGTGTCGCCCGACCCGGAAGCACGTCCAGGGGGCGCAGCTCGCGGTGGCGTGATCGGTTCCACCGCTTCGCCAAGTCGGCAGTCAGCTGCAAGTCCCGAAGCGACCGTCCCTGAAGTTCCATTGGCATCGGAGACCCGGCCGGAACCATTGCCCGCCGCTCCTGAGATGCCTTCTCGGCCAGTTTCCACGGATCCGGTTGAGCTTCAGGTTTCGTCACCCATCCTTGCGCCCGCAGGTGATGGGGACAAGCCTCGCTCCGGTGGCGTCCTTGGCGGCGCGACACCACCGGAAACTGTTGCTGAGGTTCCAGTGCCGTTTGAGCCGGTCGCTGTTCAGGACCTGAACGGGAAGGCCACCGCGCCGGTTGACGTGAATGCGGCACTGCCGTCAGCGCCATCTACGGCGTTGAGCGACATGCAACACACGTTGTCGGACTTGCGGGCTTCGGTCGACCGACTGATGCGCCAACAGCAAACCCAGTTGTGGCCCCGCGACCTGCCGGTTGTGCGGACGATCTATCAGCACATGATGGCTCAGGAACTTGATCCGACACTGGCGCTTGAAGTAGTCGGGCAGGTTTCGGACGATATCAACGAGGGGCATCCTACCGACCTGTTCTCGGTTACTGGCAGGGTCAGCGATCTCTTGAATGACCGCATGGCGGTGAGTCGGATACCCGAACCGACGGATCGTCCAGTGATCATCGTTCTTGTTGGACCGACTGGGGTTGGCAAGACCACGACGCTTGCCAAGTTGGCGGCGCACTTGGCGATCGCCGAAGATCGACGGGTCGCTCTTGTCACGACAGACACCTTCAGGATTGCAGCGGCGACGCAGCTTGGCACATACGCGGACCTGATTCAGGTTCCGCTCGAGGTTGCGTACACCCCAGAGGAGTTGCGTGTCGCTATCCAGAGGCAGTCGGATGCGGAGTACATCCTTGTCGACAGCCCCGGATGTGCCCAACGAAACGACGCGCAAATCCGTGAGTTGAGTGCATTTGTCGATGCGGTCCCCGGGGCGATAATCCTGCTTACGGTGGCGGCGACGGTGAAGTTGCGCGACCTCATTGATATCCAGTCAGGGTTTGGTGCGATGCCACTGTCCGGACTGATCCTGACAAAGCTTGATGAGACGACGGTATTCGGTCCGGTCATGAGTTTGGTGGTGCGGAGTGCGACGAAGGCAATGCCGGTCTATTACGTGACTTCTGGCCAGAATGTGCCGAATGACTTGGAAGAAGCGACGCTCGACCGGCTCTCGGACCTGTTGACGGGCCAGATGATTGTCCAGGCGCTTGAGCCGCCGCCTGGCCGTCGGTCGGCACGGTCGGAAGCTGGGCGCGAACTGGTCGGCATCGGAGACGAGCGATGACGGGTGCTCGGGTGCCGGTGATGCCGGAAAGTCGCGGGAGTGCCCGCATTCTTCCGGGAGAATCAAATCGGGCTTCGTCATCAAGCCAGGATCAGGCGCAGGCGCTGCGCGTGATGGCCGCACGCCGTCGGACTGGCGATACGACCAAGCGGCTCGGGATGGCGACGCGCGTCCTCGCGATCGCGAGTGGCAAGGGTGGAGTTGGCAAGACGAACGTCGCGGTAAATCTTGCGGTTTCGATTTCGCAGCAGGGCTACAAGGTGTGTGTGCTGGATTGCGACCTTGGTCTCGCAAACGTGGATGCACTTCTGGGCCTGCATCCGAAATACACGCTCCAGCACGTACTTGCGCGTCAGAGGCGTCTGGAAGAAGTCCTGATTGATGGACCTGCCGGGATCAAGATCATCCCGGGAGCGTCAGGGCTGACTGAGCTTGCTGACCTGAACGACGCGCAGCGCGATGACCTTCTTGGTCGCTTGGGTGGCATTGACGGGATTGCGGATTTCGTGATCCTCGATACCGGTGCAGGCATCTCGGCGAATGTCCTTCAGTTCATTGTTGCGGCGGGTGATGTGCTTGTTGTGACGACCCCTGAACCGCCGGCGATCACCGATGCATACGCACTGATCAAGGTTGTTGCAAACAAGTATGCGAGTGGGGCCAATGGAGTTCCGGTTCGTATCCGGTTGGTTGTGAACCAGGCGACCAATGAGTCCGAGGCGCGTGAGACCTCGACTAACATCGTGACCGTCGCGAGAAAGTTCCTGAACGTGACGGTGGAGCCTGTCGGAGGCATTCCGGCTGACCCGGCTGTACTCAGGGCGGTGCGAACTCAGGGACCATTCACGCTGCTGACGCCACGCTCACCGGCATCCCAGGCGATCGAACGTCTTGCGTTGCGGATCCTGAACGATGCCGATCCCCATGAACTTGCGAACAGTTCGGTGGCGCAACCTGATCGTGGGCGTCAATCAACCGTACCTGGGGACATCGGGGCCCGCGTTCCCATGGAACGTGGTGCCAACCAGGACGAACGATCCGCGGTTACGGCACGCGGCGTGCCGACCGAAGACGAACTCCGGGCAATCTCAACGAATGGTGCCGGACGTTCAACATCCCCGCCCGGACCTGCACGAGGCGGGATTGGCGGGTTTGTACAGCGATTATTTGGATTTGGACGAGGCAGGGAGTAAGAAATGGCCAAGTTGCCGCAGAATGTTCGCCCGGGCGGTATCGCGACGTTGACGACACGTCGTGGCTCAAACAGTGCAACCTTTCGGGTGCGGATCGAAGACATCACCGTCGATGAGGTGATCTCGGTAGGCCAACCGACTCAAGGTGGGAAGCCGGTGGTCTTCACACGGTCTGAACCGGTAGGAATGATGGTTCAGACGGAAGGTATCAAGGTCACCATCCAGGGCGAATTCGTCAAGACCGAGACGGAAGACGACCTAGTCTTGGTGCTCATCAAGGTCCTTGGTGTCGAGACTGAACAGCGCCGTGCGTTCCATCGTCTCCCAATCCGTATCGAGGTGACGAGTGCCTGGTATTGGAAGGGGCGTGGCAATCCGGTTGCGGCCGGTATCCAGGTTGGATCTCCTGCAACCGCGAACGCTCACGAAGTCGATTTTGACGAGACTGACCCCGATGATCGCCATGATGACAAGCCGGCCCACGCGCCTGCTCACGTGGTGGCTCCCGCACCAACTCCAGCGGCTTCGGCGTTCCTGACGCTTGGCCCTCGCCCACCAGCTCCAGTTGCGGGGGTGACGCCGCCCTCTGCGCCCAAGCCTCAGCCGGTAGCAGAGGTCAAGGAACCGGAAAAGCCGAAGGTGGATGACAACGCCGCGGAAGGCATCTGGGTCCAGCTCGACGACGTAGAGGTGTGCGACTACAGCGGTGGTGGCATCGCATTCATCACCCATCGTCCGCTGCCGATTTCGACGTGGATGTCGGCATCGTACCCCCTGCCGGTGGACATGGGTCCGATCACCGTGACTGGTCAGGTGCGTTCGATGCGTCGACGATCTGTTGAAGGCAGGAACCGCACATACATTGCGGGAATCCAGTACACGAAGCTTGAGCGCAGTGACCAGGATCGGGTTGTGCGGTCGATCTTCAAGTACGAACTCGAGAAGGCGCGGAAGGCAAGTGGACTATGACCGCTGAAGAAGCCGTAAAGGCAAAGCCTGCCAAGGCGGCCAAGGCCGTGAAGCCAAAGGCACCCACAACGACGCGGATGCGTGTCTACGGCGGGGGCATGTCCTTGGCGTTCGGGGCGTCATTCCTGGCATTTGGCTATCAGTTGCTGAATGGCGTGGACGCATTTACCGCGGCCGTTTGGGCATTCTTCACGTTTTTTGCGATCGGTGTCGTTTCATGGTTCATGGCCCTCACGTTGGGACCTGCCCTTGACGAAGCGGCTAAGCACCGGACCCTTCAGTACGTTGCGTCGGTCAGTGCATTTCCCACGCAGGGGGCAATCCCGTCTTCACGTGGGCTCATGGGTGGGGTTGACCCGTCGATACTGGCCCCCAATGGTGCTGGCCGAGGTGGTCGTTCAGCCGGTGGTGCTGGGGGTGATGGTGACTTCCAGGATCTGGCCTCGCTCCTTCGCGAAGGTTCCGACTCCGGCACGCGTGGCGGGCGATAGGGT
>BJHB01000151.1:0-7361 GCA_014191415.1 Chloroflexota bacterium | reverse complement strand
CCTGAAGCACGGCGTCGCCGTCAAATGCGCGACGATCACACCCAATGATGACAGGGTCCGCGAATTCGGGCTCAAGAAGCAGTGGCCATCTCCAAATGGAACGATCCGTGCCATCATGGATGGAACCGTCTTCCGCAAGCCGATTACCCTCCGCAACATCCCGGCTGCGGTCAAGTCATGGAAGAAGCCGATCACCATTGCCCGACATGCTTTCGGCGACATCTATCGTGATCAGGAGATGGTCATTGACCGCCCCGGGACCGTTGAGCTCACTTTTCGCCCGGCGGATGGATCCGCTGCGGTCTCCCAAGTCGTGAACGAGTTCAAGGGTTCCTCGCCAACGGGGATATCCATGGCAATGTTCAACACGGACTCTTCAATTCGCAGCTTCGCAAAGTCCTGCTTCACATATGCGATCGCCGAGAAATGCAATATCTGGTTCAACGCCAAGGACACCATTTCGAAGAAGTATCACGCTAGGTTCCGCGACATCTTTGCCGAGGAAGCTGGGTCACGGGCATCGGAACTCACGGCTGCCGGCATCACGTACAGCTACTACCTGATCGACGACGCAGTGGCTCAGGTCATGAAGCACGAAGGGGGACACCTCTGGGCGTGCATGAACTATGACGGAGATGTGCTATCCGACATGGTGGCCGCAGGCTTCGGAAGCCTTGGTCTCATGACCTCGGTCCTTGTGAACCCAGATGGCAAGTACGAGTACGAAGCCGCGCATGGGACCGTGACCCGCCACTTCCGTCGGCACCAGCGTGGGGAAGAGACCTCGACAAACTCTGTCGCATCAATCTTCGCATGGTCTGGCGCAATCGGCCGGCGGGGCCAGCTAGACGGGTCTGCGGACGTCGTTGCCTTTGCCCAAGCAATCGAGCATGCGGTGATCGAAACGATCGAAGGCGGCACCATGACCAAGGATCTGCTGGCACTCACCACCACAGAACACCCACACGGGGTCGACACTTGGGCGTTCATGGACGCCGTCGCTTCCCACCTGAAAGCCGCCCTCTAACACGCCTCATCCCAACGTCGCCGATGGGTTTCCCAGTCGCACAGGAGTAGATTGAACCGTGGATCTTTTCGAGTATCAGGGCAAGCAATACTTCGCTCGTTACGGAATTCCCGTTTCACCGGGTGGGGTAGCCCACACGGTCGATGAAGCGGTTTCGGCCGCCGACGCCGTTGGATATCCCGTGGTCATCAAGGCGCAGGTTCAGGTGGGGGGGCGAGGCAAGGCGGGTGGCATCAAACTCGCCTCGAACTCTTCCGAGGTCCGGCATCACGCCGGGAACATTCTCGGAATGGACATCCGCGGACATGTCGTCGAACGGGTCTGGGTCGAACGTGCTTCCGACATCAAGGCGGAGTATTACGCGTCATTCACCCTTGACCGTGGGGCCCGCAAGCACCTTGCGATGGTCTCGAAAGAGGGTGGGGTTGATATCGAACATGTTGCGGCTACGAACCCAGACGCAATCATCCGCCGGCACATCGATCCGGCAATTGGTCTCACACACGCCGACGCAGTCGACATCATCGATTCGGCAGGGATAGATCAGGAGGCTCGTTCGGGAGCAGTTAATATTCTCGAACTTCTCTATAAGTGCTATGTAGAAGGGGACGCTGACCTTGCGGAAATCAACCCCCTGATTCTTACCCCGGATGGTCGTGTGCATGCGCTCGATGCAAAGGTCACTCTCGACGACAATGCCTCGTTCCGTCATCCCGAATGGGCGGCATTCAATGGCACCGGGTCGGCAGATCCGCGTGAGCAGATGGCTCGCGAGCGGGGCTTGCAGTACGTGGGACTTGATGGATCGGTCGGGATCATCGCCAACGGCGCGGGCCTGGCGATGAGCACCCTGGACGTTGTGAATCAGGTGGGTGGCACGCCTGCGAACTTCCTCGATATCGGAGGTGGCGCAAGCGCAGCGGTCATGGCGAATGCGTTGGAAGTAGTCAATTCCGATCCGAACGTCAAGGCGATCTTCATCAACATCTTCGGTGGGATCACCAGGGGTGAAGAGGTCGCAAACGGGATTGTCACTGCACTTGGAAGAGTGACGATTACCTCACCAATCGTCGTTCGACTGGATGGCACAAATGCCGTTGAGGGTCGTGGCATCCTGAAAGCGCACGAATCCGACCGCCTTATTTCGCGCCCCACGATGGTGGAAGCCGCCCAAGCTGCGGTTGCGTTCGCCGCCCAGTGACCCAACGCGTCGGAAGTGCATCCCGTGCATCGTGAGAAAGCATTCAGATGAGCATTTTTGTCAATGAGACGACCAAAGTCGTCTACCAAGGACTAACAGGCAGCGCAGGCCGTTTCTATGGCCTGCGTAACCGCGAGTACGGCACCAAAGTGGTTGCCGGAACCAACCCGAAGCGGGCAGGCGAGAACGTCGAAGGCATTCCAGTTTTCGCGAATGTTCACGATGCACGTGAAGCAACGGGTGCCACGGCCTCGTGCATCTTCGTGCCCGCTCCCGGCGTAGAGAGTGCGGTCATGGAGGCCGCGGAGGCAGGGATCGAGTTCATCGTGGTGATCACCGAGGGTGTCCCCGCCAAGGATGAAGCACGGTTTTACAACCGCCTGGCGCGTGATTTCCCGCGGACCCGCCTGCTTGGGCCAAACTGCCCCGGGATCATCAGTCCCGGCAAATGCAATATCGGGATCACCGCGGGAGAGATTGCGACCGGCGGTGGCCCGGTTGGGATCGTGTCTCGTTCCGGAACCCTTACCTACCAGGCCCTGTACGAGCTGACACAAAAGGGCATCGGGCAGACGACGTGTGTTGGGATCGGTGGCGACCCGGTTCCCGGAACGAACTTCATCGACTGTCTGGAAGCATTCCAGCGTGATCCTGAGACGCGTGCCGTGATGATGATCGGCGAAATCGGCGGTTCAGAGGAAGAAAAGGCTGCAGATTTCATCAAGCACGAAATGACCAAGCCAGTTGTCGTCTACATCGCCGGCGTGACGGCACCGCCCGGACGCAAGATGGGACACGCGGGCGCAATCATTTCCGGATCAAGCGGAACTGCCGGGGCGAAGATGGACGCCTTGCGTTCGGCCGGCGCCCACGTCGCAATCAATCCCACCGAGGCCGGGAATGTGATGGCGTCAGTCGTCGCAAACCTGTAGATCCCAGATCCCAACAGAGAGGCCGTTGGGTGTCGCGGTCAATTGGGGTTTCACGCAAGCGTGAAACCCAATTCTTGGTACCGCTTCAGGCCTCGGTTTCCTGATCACCAAGAAGCAGGGCGGGAGGCTTTCTGTCAGCGGTTGGATACCTGTCTGCATCCCGGTGGCGGTATTTTTCCAACACCTCCTCCAACGACGACTGCATGTCTATTCCCTGCGAATTGGCAAGGCAAATCAGGGTATAGACCACATCTGCCATCTCCAAACCAAGGTCTTGAAGGGTTTCAGTAGATTTCTTAGGCTTTTCGCCGTAGAGGTGGTTTACGACACGCGCGAGTTCTCCCATCTCTTCAGTGAGGCGTGCGAGTTGCGACAACGGGTGCCAGTATTCCCATCCGCGATCCGCCATCCACGTGTCAACAAGCGCTTGCGCGTCGCGCAAGGTCAGGTCTTGTTCGCGGGACTGAGTTGACGTCACTCTCGGGACGCCCACGTCACTCGCGCTTCGCCGACCTGCCGGCGTGAATGGTCTACCGCTGCCGAGACACGCGTGGGCGCAGTGCCTCCCGGGATGTCACGAGACGCGACCGACGCCGCCACCGTCGTTGATTGAAGCGCATCGTCCTCAAATGCCGGGTGATATTCCCGAAGTTCACTGCTGGTCATGTCGGCGAACGAGCGACCGTCAGCGAGCCGGTCTATCACCAGGCGCTTCACGACTTCATACGCGGTCCGGAACGGAACGCCGCAACGAACAAGGTAATCTGCCAGATCAGTCGCCGTTGAATATCCCGCCGACGCACGTTCAGAAGCGCGTTCATGGTCAATTTCAAGCGACGATGTTGCGACCGTGAGTGCGCGTACGGCACTCCGCACCGTCCGTGCCGTGTCGAACAGCGCTTCCTTGTCATCCTGGAGGTCACGCCCATACGTCATAGGCAACCCCTTCTGCATCACAAGGAGGTGTTGGAGGTGGCCGAATACGCGCCCTGCCTTCCCCCTGGTGAGTTCGGCGGCATCAGGATTGCGCTTCTGGGGCATGATGCTGCTTCCTTCAGCCCAACGTGACGAAAGCCGTACGAGCCCGAATTCGGAGGTCGCCCACAAAGTGATGTCTTCTGCAAATCGTGATAAGTGCGCAATCAGCATGGACGATGCTGAAGCGAATTCGATTGCGAAGTCCCGGTCAGAGACCGCATCCATGCTGTTCGCGCTAACACCAGCGAACCCGAGTGAGTCCGCCACCAAGTCGCGACGGATGGGGAATGACGTTCCTGCAAGCGCGGCGGATCCAAGTGGAAGGATGTTTGCGGCGTGCCAGACCGCGTCAAACCGAACGACGTCACGGCGCAGCATTTCCACGTATGCGTGAAGATGGTGGCCCCAGGTCACTGGCTGTGCATTTTGAACGTGCGTATACCCTGGAAAAGGTGCGTCTGTGTGCAATGCGGCGCGTTCAATCAGGGCATCTTGGAGGTCGCAGACTGCATGGACGATTTCCACGCACGCCTCACGAACCCAAAGCCTGACATCCGTTGCCACCTGATCATTTCGGCTTCGGGCCGTGTGGAGGCGACGCCCCATATCCTCGCCCCGACCAGGAAACCGGGCCTCCAAAACTTGGCGCAACCGCAACTCGACATGGCTATGAATGTCCTCGCCTATGGGAACCAGACGGTGACGAACATCGTCGATTTCGGAAAGCACATCCCGCAACCCCGCCTCTATTGCCACAGCATCTTCTGACGGCATGATGTCTGGTACCGCAACTGCGAGCATTCGCACGTGGGCAATGCTTCCCGTGATGTCCTGACGGTAGAGGCGCCAGTCAAAGCGAATGCTCGCCGTGTAGTCAAACACGGCACGATCAAGAGTTACACCCGTGACCGTTCCCAACTCACCAAGGTCGGCAAGATCTGGAAGCTCGGCAACATCTATCGCAGTGAGGAGTGCGTGTGTGATCGGTGTCATCATCGCGTCCGTCGGCTTGAATTCGATGGAATGGAACACCGTTGACGGCCAACATTGTGACCGCCCCGGTGGCGAGCCAGTTCAGTGTGCCGACACGCACGCTCGGCCAAAGATGTCAAGAAACCGATCACACTCGTCCTGACTGACGATCAGCGGTGGGGCGATCCGAATTGTCCTCGTCGAAGTTCGATTGACCAGGAGGCCATCCTCCCGGCATGCGTCCAGAATTGCAGCAGCACGTTCCTCGCCAAACTCGATACCCATCCAAAGGCCAGACGCACGAATCTCACTGATCCCGGAGTCGCCCTCTGCCTTGATCGCTTCAAGCCCCGCCACGAGATGCGCGGTCATCGATCGAACATGCGCGAGCACATCGTTCTCGAGGATGTAGGACACAACCGCAAGCGAAGCGGCACACACCAGCGGGCTTCCTGAGTATGTCGACCCGTGGTCACCGGGAGTAAAGACGGATGCATGTTCCTTTGACAGGCACGCGCCAATCGGCAGTCCGCCACCCAGCCCCTTGGCGAGTGTCATGACATCCGGTTCAATTCCGTACGCTTCGTATCCCCAAAGATGCCCGGTTCGGCCAATGCCTGACTGAACCTCATCAAGGATCAGAAGGATGCCGTGGTCATCGCACAATTTGCGCACGCCATGGAGGTATTCCTGCGTCGCAGGGTAGATGCCACCCTCTCCTAGAACAGGCTCCAGCATGATGGCGGCGGTATTCGGACCAATTGCCGAAGTCATTGCTTCCAAATCGTTAAAGGGGACATGCCTGAACCCTTCAGGCATAGGGTCAAAGGCTTCCTGATAGTGCCGATTACCCGTCGCTGCCAACGTCGCCAGCGTACGCCCGTGGAAACTCCCAAGCGCCGTGATTACCTCGAACGCACCATTGCGGTTCAGTTTGCCCCACTTGCGTGCCAGTTTGATGGCGCACTCATTGGCTTCAGCACCTGAGTTGGCGTAGAAGATGCGATCCATACAGGAGTGGTCTATCAGCAACTTGGCGAGCTGGAGCTGGGGAACCGTTCGATAGATGTTGGACGTGTGGATCAACGTTGACACTTGACGCGTAACCGCCTCGACGATGACGGGCGCACAGTGTCCGAGTGCGTTGACGGCGACGCCTGCCAGGAAGTCAAGGTATTCACGACCGGTGTCGTCCCACACCCGGACACCCTCACCCCTCACGAGCGTGAGCGGCTGGCGCGCAAAGGTGCGCATGTATAGATTTGCCTCGGCCTCACGGGCATCAAAAACTGCCAACGACGAAAGAGTTGTGGTCATATGACTACCTTTTCTAAATGGTGAATGCATCAAAGAGGCAAGCATCAAGAGCCTCAATGGTCTCTATTGCTGACAAGCGCATTTGCAAAGGGCAGGGGACAAGGCAATCCGACACGCTTGCCCTCTATCCGAGCGGTCTCGCACGGTACCACGCGAAACGAACGTTTGGGTCATGTGTCGTGCGGCGACATTCCGGAGCTACGGTAGGAAGACCGTTCCGGAAGTCGCCTGGCTACGCAAGTGCACTCCGATTGCATCCGCATCGCTGCCGTCGGCAATCGCGGCTCGCGCACCACCATCCAGGGCGCGCAAACACGCATCAACCTTGGGGATCATTCCGCCAGAAATGGCACCCGATGTCCTCAGGGCCGCACACTCAGCTCGGGTAAGTGTGGCGCGGACCGCACCAGAAGTGTCTTTCACTCCGGGAACGTCGGTGAGAAAGATCAGGATTTCTGCCCCAGTGGCATGGGCGATGTCCCCGGCAACCGTATCAGCATTGATGTTCAGGAGCCCCCGCTCCCCGAGTGCAATCGGCGCAACGACCGGCACGTATCCGGCATCCATCAGTGCGTGGAGTGGCCGAGGGTCAATGCCAACAACCTCGCCCACAAATCCAAGGTCAGGGGTGGTCATGCGCTTGGCTCGCACGCAACCGCCGTCCGCACCGGCCATTCCGAACGCGGGGGTTCCACTGAGTTGAAGGATGGCGACGAGCTCCTTGTTGATCTTGCCGGCAAGCGACATCGTCGCGACTTCAAGGGTCTCCTCGTCGGTCACACGAAGTCCGTCAACGAACTCAGCGACTTTCCCGATCCGGTTCAGCCAGGCAGAGATTACGGGCCCACCACCGTGGACCAAGATGGGCTGATACCCGGCATCAAGGGCTTCACGCAAGTCGCGAATCACGGCCTCACGATGGGGCAGGGCCGAC
>BJHB01000150.1:0-7367 GCA_014191415.1 Chloroflexota bacterium | reverse complement strand
AAAAGGTGTTCCCCTCAATGGTGCAGGATGTCCTCGCGGGACGGCGAACCGAGGTAGAGACACTTGTAGGTGGGCTCATTGACCGCGCCCGCACCTGCGGGGTGCCCCTTCCAGCGACTGAGACCTGCTACCGGCTGCTCCGAGGTCTTGAGTCGACATTCGCGAAGGCATAGAAAAGCGCCCTGCGTACCGATTGCGGGTACGCAGGGCGCCTTCGACAGTTGCTAAACCGCCTTGAAGGACTACTTCAGGAGTTCGTTACCAGCCTGGAGTGCCTTCGACACCGCATCGGCAAGGCTCGACTTGTTGTCAAAGTAGTTCTTCAACTCGGTATTGACGGCAGTGTTGACCTGTCCAAGCTTGTAGTTCGCTGGCAGGCGCAACGTGCCCGCACCCTGCGGGAACGCCTTGATGATGGTGGTGTAGATCGGATCGCGTTCCTTGAGGAGCTTCGGATCGTTCCACACGTCGGTCCGGCCACCCGGGCTTCCGGCGCCACCGAAGACCTGCTCGACGCCGTTGTCCTTGTTCGAGACGAATTTCAGCCATTCCCAGACCGCGGCCTGCTTGTCGACCTTTGTCAGTCCCATGCCAGACCCGGAGGCCTGCGTGCCACGCTTGCCATCCTTGCCCTTGGGGAAGAGTGCGATGCCGACGGGGAAGTTCACCTCGGTCTGGTTAGGCTTCTTGTACTCGGCAACAAGACCAGGGGTCGTGTTGTGCATCGCCAACTTGCCCATTGCAAAGAGACCGCGCTGGCCGGTCAGGCCGAGTGGGGCACCCTCGATCTTGCGGTTGATGTCGTCGATGAGGAGATGCTTGTAGACGGCTGAGTGAACCCATTCGAGACCGGCACGCGCCTCGGGGGAGTCGATGAGGAGCTTCTTGCCCTCTTCATCAAAGTACTCGCCTCCGAACTGGCGCACCCAGAACGCACCGAACTCCGAGAACCCGGATGCAACCGGCCAGTATCCCCACTGGTCGGCTTCCTTCTTGGTCAGCTTCTTCGCGATCTCGATGAACTCGTCGATCGTCCAACTGCCGTCGTCGGGGATCTTGACCCCGGCGGCATCCGTCAGGTTCTTGTTGTAGTAGAGGACGTTGGTGCCGTAGTGCGTGTGGGTAGGCACGGCGTACTGCTTGCCGGCCACCGCAAGGACATCCATGAACGACTTGAAGAAGATGTTCTTCTCGAAGCGGGAATCCTGCTTGATCAGGTCGTCGAGAGGCTTGAAGATGCCCTTCTGGGCCTGCTCACGACCATTCTCGCCGTCGGCGACGACGCCGAACCACGATCCATCCGGCAGGGTGTTGGCGGCTGCCAGGACGAACAGCTTCTCGCCGACGTTTGGCTTGGCATCCACGAACTGGACGGTGATCTTTGAGTCGGGAGTGAAGTTCTTCTTGGCCTGGTTGTTGTAGAACTGGCTATGCCCACCGGGCGCCTCGACGCCGTCCCGGGTAAGGATCTCAATGGTGACAGGGGCGCTTGCAGCTGCCGGGGCCGGGGCCTTGGTGGGAGCGGCCGCGGCCGCGGCGGCCGTCGGCGCTGGCGCAGTGGTCGCTGCGGCTGCTGCCGGGGCCTTGGTTGGGTCAGCCTTCGCAGGGGCGGCTGCCGGCGCAGCCTCTCCGCCACATGCTGCCAGCAACAGGCTCAGTGCACTGCCACCAATCCCGAGAAGGCGTCGCCGGCTCGGCCGACCCATCCCAATATCTGTCAGGTTCATCACGGACATTTCCTCGCTCCTCGCAAACCGTCGTCCGGCGGCACGCATGCTTGCAGCAACGTAGAGACCCACGTCATCGCCCCCCGGTCTGCATGGTGCCAGTGTAGTGACCGCGCAGCGATCAGGCAACCGCCCCGGAGACTGCCTAAACCGTTCGCTCGCCGGATTGGAATACGGCAACTACGTCACGCAAGGCGCGGGGGTCTGAAACCGGATCCCCGCGCACGACCAGCAGGTCTGCGATGCGCCCGGGAGCAACCGTTCCGATCTCGTGGCCAAGGCCAAGCGCCGCCGATGCCACCGAAGTGACCATCCTCAGTGCAAGCGGCACCGGGATGCCTCCGCGCTCGGCAACGAAGATCGTGAGCCATGCCAGGTCGGGACACGCGTCCTCCCACTGGCCAAAGATGGCATCTGTTGAGAAGAAGCTGGGAATGCCAAGTTCCAGACCTCTGCGGAACCAGTGCCACCGTTCCTGATGGTCTGCCATGTCGCGACGTTCATTCGCACCGAGGGGGGTCGACTTCGGCCGCTCCGCCAGGACACGCGACGGCTGGGTGGCCATGTTCCGGAAACAGCCACGCGCCGCCATCTCTCGTGCGAGGCCTTCGTCGAACGCCACCGCATGACCGTCCTCGTCCAACCAGTTGCCGTGTTCGAGGGTGTCGACGCCGGCGCGCATCGCGTGGGCCATCCCCTCGGTACCAAGCACGTGCGCAGCCACTGGACGGCCTAACCGGTGCGCGTCATCAACAATCGCCCGCAACTCGGCTTCACTGAACTGGGCACGGCCAACGTTCGTACCGGGAGTCATGCGTCCGCCTGTCGCCATCACCTTGATGAAGTCCACGCCATCGCGGATAAGACGTCGGGACAGTGTCCTCGCCTCGTCCGCCGTGTCGACCTCGCCGCCGCAGGACCAAAGGTGCCCGCCGGTTGACGTGATTGGCGGACCACAAACCAGAAGTCTCGGCCCGGGCAGAAGGCGGTCGGCAATGCCGTCGCGGAGGGCCTGCAGGAAAGTCCCGCGGCTACCACAGTCCCGGGCAGTAGTCACGCCAGCATCTCGCATCTGTCGCGCATGCGCCGCGGAGCGTACGAGCAGTTGGCTGTCGTCGTGGGTCCGGCAAAGGTCAGTGAATGTCTCACGTTGCCGGATCATCATGTGCACGTGCGCATCCACCAACCCGGGCAGCAAGGTCGTGCCAGGGAGGTCGATTACCTCGGCGCCCGATGGGATGGTGATCCGATGGGCCGGCCCAACCGCACCAATCCGGGTGCCAACCACCTGGACAACGGCGTCATCGATGACTTCGCCATCCGCGACCGCACCGATTTCTTCAACGGTCTGACCATCACGCGGGACAGTCGGGCCAGTGGCACAAAAGACCCGACCAACGCGGATGTACCGGCGCGGGGGTGCGTCACGCATCAGGCGAACCGTCCAGAAATCAACTGGCCCGACCGCATGCCGCGCCCGACAAGGTCAGTACGCGATGGCATTGAAGCCAGCATCGACGTGGAGGATCTCGCCTGTGACGTTCCTTCCAAGCTCACTGCACAGATAGACAACCGCATTGCCCGCATCGACGGTTTCGATATTCCGGCGCAGTGGTGCGTGGTCAGTGGCGTGGCGGAGCATCTCGGTGAAGCCGGGAATACCGCGGGCCGCCATTGTCCGGGCAGGACCTAGGGAAAGCAGGTTGACCCTGATGTTCTTCACACCGAGTTCAGCTGCAAGGTAGCGTCCAGTGGCATCGAGCGCTGCCTTGGCAATGCCCATGGCCTTGTAGCCAAGGACAACCTTCTCTCCACCGTAGTACGTGAGCGCGACTACTGATCCGCCACCACGTCGGGCAAAGAGCGGTTCGGCAGCGCGGGTCAGGGCGATCAATGAATACGTGCTCACCTCGAACATGATCCGGAAGTCAGCCCGCTCGGTATCGGTGACGCGTCCCATGAGGGCCTTGCCACCACCACCGGCTATTGCATGAACAAGGAAGTCCAAGCCACCGAACTGATGATCGAGACGCCCGAACGCTTCGGTGATCTGTTCGTCATCCGACACATCTAGCTCAACAAGCGTGGCGTCAGGGATCTCCGCCGTCAATTCAGCAACGTGACGGGCGTAACGGGCTTCGTGGGTGAAGATGAGTTGCGCGCCCTCACGCATGCACGCTTGGGCAATCCCCCACGCATACCCATGCTTCTCAGAAAGCCCAGTGATGACTCCGACCTTGCCTTCAAGTAGACCGGCCACGGTTCGCCCTCCCGCCCGACGAGTAACTTGCCTGTTCTGGCACGATACCACAGCCCCCGAATGGCGCCGGCCCGGGATCAGGCACGCGCCATGGCCGTCCCGCGCTGCGCGAGGATGATGCCCACCAGGATCGCCGCAGCCCCAACAACAAGCCCGGGGCCAACCGGTTCACCAAGAAACACGACACTGACCACGACCCCAAGCGGTGGCACCAGGTATTGCAAGTTCACAATGCGCGCCACCGGCAATTGGGATAGGGCATAGGTCCACAGCGTGAAATTGAACGCAGTACTCACCGTTCCTAACCAGACGAGTACGAGCGCGGTGGGCACGGACACCGTTCCGAACCCCGAAAGTGTCCCGCCGGTGCCCGTTGCCAGAACCAGTCCGACGATCAATGAGCCACACGCCGATCCCAGTGCGGTGATTGCGACTGGGTCAAGTCCCTGCACGACCTTCCGGGCAAGGTAATTCTGGTAGCAGATCAGCACGCTGCCGGTTAGCGAGATTGCAACGCCGATCCAGGTTGTGGCATCAGCGTCGGGCATGGTCGCCCCGGACCCTCCGGTGAACGATGCCAGCAAGGTGTCTCCAAGCAGTACGATCGCCACGCCAACCGCTGCCAGGGCAGATCCCGTCACCAGCATGACCGGACGCACGGCAGTACCCATCATGGCTGCGTAAATCGAGAGCCAGAGTGGCGCAAGGTTATTGATCAATCCATTCACCGATGCCGGCAGGAATTGCTGCGCAGTCATCGCAAGCACGGACGTTCCGGCGAAGTTGACGATCCCGAGGGAGACAACACCCCAACGGGCCTGACACGCGGTGTCCGCAAGCCGCCGGAGACCAGGTCGCAGTCCGCCGGCACGGAGGATGACGATGATGGTCAGCGTGCAGGTCGCCACTGTGGCTCGATCAAAGGCGACCATGAGGCCGGTCACCTCACGCATTGCCGTCTTGGCAGCGGTGTAGAGAGTTGCCCAGCCCAAACAGGCAAAAACGGCGGCGGCGAACGCTAGGCGAACGGTTCGCGGGTCAGGAACTGCGATCCTCACGGGCAAACCCATCCCGGCACCCGTCCGGACCGGGCATTGCTTAGCGGACCACCGATACGCACGAGGGGCAGGGTAGCAACCATGTGCGTCCCCTGGAATCGCTGAAGACCCACCATTGGGTACCGGTGGATGCCTGCAAACCGACCAATTGCGATCGGGAACGGTGTCGACGACCAATCAAAGGGCGAACTGCGCAGTCTCCGGGCGAGGGCCCCGACCGCACATGAACCGACCAACACACCGCCGGAGGCACCGACTTGACGATCCCGCCATGACCGTCGAGACGCGTGACGGGCAATCAACGTTGCGAGGCGGGTTCACCGCCTTCTCAACCCAGATTGCAGGGCGTCCGTTGCGCGCTTACCAATTGGAGGCAGCCAACGCGATACTCGCCAGCATTGAAGGCGGGATGGGGGAAACCTTCGTCGTCATGATGGCCCGCCAAATGGGTAAGAACGAACTCTCAGCCCAACTCGAGGCGTGGTTGCTCGACCAGGCATCGGAAACCGGCGGGACCATCGTCAAAGCCGCACCAACATTCCGGCCCCAACTCCATACGAGTCTGGCAAGGCTATCCGGAGTTCTCCGGCACCCACACCATGACGGAAAGGTAAAGCGCGCGCACGGATATCGGCTTGCGGTTGGAAACGCCGAAGCCATCTTCCTAAGCGCGTCGCCCACCGCGCATGTCGCCGGTGCCACGGCATCACTCCTGCTGGAAATTGATGAAGGACAGGATGTCGACTTTGACAAGTACACCCGCGACTTCCGCCCGATGGCAGCAGCCGCCAACGCGACAACCGTGATCTACGGCACGGCGTGGACACCCGATACGGTCGTGGAGCGTCAACGGGAGACAAATGAGGCACGAACGGCTATCGACGGGCGCCAAAGAAACTTCATCTACGACTGGACCGTAGGTGCGGCCCACAACCCCGCATACGGAAGGTTCGTGGCGAGCGAGATCGAACGGCTTGGCGCGGGGCATCCACTCATCCGAACCCAGTACCTGCTTCAAGCACTCGACGGCCACACGTGCCTCTTTCCACCCGAGTACCGACTTCTCCTTCGCGGATCACACGCCCGGGTGACAGACCCGACGGGACCGAATGACGAAGTCACCTACATCGCAGGAATAGACGTCGGCGGTGGCGTGGAAGTGCCGACAGACGGTCCCCAAGTCGGTGACACGGACCCAAACAAACACCGTGACAGCACGGTAGTGACCATCGCCGAAGTCTCCGACACCCCGGATGGAGGCCATCCGATTACAAGAATTGTCGAGACGTATTGGTGGACCGGGCTGCCCCTCCATGAGCAATGTGCCCGTCTGATCCATTTGATGCGGGAAACGTGGAGGTGCCGGAGAGTGGTCGTCGACGCGTCCGGACTCGGGACTGACCTCGCGTCACGGCTGTCACGGGCAATCGGACCCACGGTAGTTGAACCGTATGTCTTCACGGTCGCCACCAAGAGCCGCCTGACCTACCACCTGCTCGCTCACGTCTCCAGCGGACGAATGCACATGTGGGCCGAAGCCGGCACGTACCCGTCACCGGAGGCCAGAGAGTTCTGGTCACAAGTCACATCGGTGCGCCCGGTCCTGCGCGCCGGCAACCAACTTGGCTACTCCGCGCCCAAGGCCAGAGGACACGACGACTTCGTGACCTCTCTCGCCCTCGTGTCGTGGGCAAGCCGGAACGTCCCTCCAAACCCCGCCCAAGCACTCCTGCGGACCGACCAACCCTCCCACCGACACATCAAGCGGCCGCTTGCCTCGGGCCGAGAGGGCCGTTTCTAGCGAAACGCTGGAACCATCCCTGTTCTTCCACACAGGACTACCCTGGCCTTCTCACTCACCGACACGAAAATCGTCCAATAGGATGACATTTGACCCCAGATCAACTACAGTGGCGGCATGACGAATGAGCGTACTGGTGTTGTCGGGAGTTTTGCGCGGCTTGCCATCAACAATGCCCAGTTCACCGAGACACGCCGCGTGAAGCCCTTCCATTCTCCGATGGCTGCGAGCGCCAACGCAAAGAAGGGGACCTTGACGCCTCTGGACGCGCCCAAGATTCACATGGGCCAGAACCGCATCACCCCCGGAACCCCGCGCGCGCAGACCATCTGACGCAGGGTCATCATGACCAGCGCAAAAGCCAGCAGTGCCTCGCTGCTGGCACGGGAACTTGTAATCGCCAGCATTCCCGGCCCGACCGCGGATGGAGAAACGCGCAGGTTCCTCGCAGATGGGTGCGCCTCCGGTGTATGCCTTTACGGGCGCAACATTACCGGTCCAGAGCAAACCCTTTCCCTGAC
>BJHB01000149.1:0-7373 GCA_014191415.1 Chloroflexota bacterium | reverse complement strand
GGGCGGGATGGGGTTGTACCGGACCGGGACGTCACGGCGGGATCTCGTCCCAACCCGCTTCTGGAAATCCACCCGATGCGGAGACCGCAAAGAACCCGCCCCACCCCAACTGATTGCAAGACGCTTGCCTTTTGCGGTGGGGTGGGCGATTGAAACGTGAGTGCCCCCTGAAACCGGGTCAGCACAGGGGGCCAGACAACGGTCAGTGGTGCGTCAGACCCGCCGCGTGGCGCCCACCGATGGGAACCTCACGACCCTCGTCGAGGTCCAGTTGGTCAAGTGCGCACACGATATCCAGTCGGTCACCGTGTCCCGCACTCGTCATCCGTCCGTGCATGCGTTCGAGTGCCGCCGGGTCGTTCGCCGGCCAGGTCACGTTCTCCAAGTTGAAGGCCGCGATCTCCTCGGCGGTCAGGTGCTTGATCGCCATCAGCGACGCCAGGACACCCTCATCGGTGTCATGCGTCCGCACGATCTCCTCGAACGTCTCCGCATCGGTCCCGAACAGTTCAAAGACATCGGCACTGAACCCGCGATGGGAGACATACTCACCCAGGGTCCCGGCGATGTGCGCCCGCATCTTGTCGATCACCCGTGCCAGCAACACGATGCCTCCGACAGTGTCATGCCCGCTTCGCGGAACGCCGTTGATCAGGTCCATGTGCCATTCTCCCTGTTTCGTGCGTCCCACCCGATAGCGGGCGCGCACTCAAGTCTACGCGTCGCTACCAAGAAGAACCGTCATGCCGTCCGGGCCACATTGACCACGCGCATCACCCGGGATCGCGTCGGGTCCTGAAGTCGTTCCAGTTCCAGTTCTCGTCGCATCCCCTCCAGTGCGTCCGGATCGAACAAGTTGTCAAGATCGAGGGTCCGCGCCAGGGCAACCAGTTCCTCAAACGGGATATCCGCCGTCTTGCGGTCCGTCCGGGACGCCCGCCGGTACGCCACCGTCTGTGGGGTGATGCCGGCCGGCCAGAACACCGTGCGTCCGTCAGGATCGATCGTGCGATGGACCGACCGGTCAACCGCAGCGAGGACAGCTTTCCGGATCACCGCGCCTGCACGCCCGAAGCCGTGGGCCTCGGCAACCCGCCTGACCAGGACATCGTCAAAGACCGGGCCCTCCGTCGCGATAACCAATGCCGCCATCTGGCGCACCACCGTCTGGTAGGCAGGTTCGTAGAACAGCGCCCCCGCGGGACGGATCCCCGATGTCCCAAAATCGGACACGACGTACACCGGGTGGACGACCGTCACAGGTGGATTCACCAAAGGCGCGACCACCACCGCTGCGTACTGCGCCCGCACCTCCTCGTCAGCCGCCTCCCCATTCCCCTGTTCGGGAACGGGTTGGGGGGTTAGGCCAGTCTCCCCGGGAGCTAGCCCGGTCTCCCCGGCACCCCGGCCAGCATCCGACTGCCGGTCAGCCGCCAGGAGTTCGTTCAGCGCGTCATGCAGGCGTGTCGCCGACCGGTCCATCGTGACCCACCAGTCCGTCGACCAGACGCGCAGGATCTTCCACCCCAGGTCGCGCAGGACAGCCTCGCGCAAGCGATCCCGGTCACGCGCCGTCGCCGACCGGTGATAGGTCGCACCATCACATTCGATCCCGGCGAGATACCGTCCCGGATGGTCGGGATGCACCACCGCCAGGTCGATCCGGAATGACGACACCCCCACCTGCATGCGGACTTCCCACCCCTGCGCCTGCAAGACCTCCATCACCGCCGTCTCGAACGGCGACTCCGTCATTGCCCGCGGAACATCGGTCGCCTGCGCAAGTGCCACCGGGCCACGTTCGGCGTAATCCAGGAAGTCCTTGAAATCGCGCACGCCTGCCGGGGTCGTCGGCGTCAGCGTGATGTCGTCGGCACGGAGTGTCCCGAAGACCACAAGTTCCCGCCTCGCCCGCGTGATCGCGACGTTCAGCCGGCGTGCACCACCACCGAGGTTCAGCGGGCCGAAGTTCCGGTACACACGACCATTGCCATCCGGCCCGTAGCCGATCGAGAACAGGATCACATCGCGCTCATCGCCCTGAACGGTTTCCAGGTTCTTGACGAAGACCGGCCCGTCCTCCGACGCCCCGAACCGGGCCTCGACTTCGGGCTTGGTCTGCCGTTCCTTGTCGAGAAGGTTCTCGATCAACCGCGCCTGTTCGGCATTGAAGGTAACGATCCCGATAGATGGCGCACTTCCGTCCGCAGTCAGGCGTCGCACCACATCGGCAACCACGGCGCGCGCCTCGGAGATGTTCGTCCGCGCCCCACCCCGGTCGTACGTACCGGGCACGTTCACGTAGCGCACCGCACGTTCGCCCGAGACTGGCGACGGGAAGGTGATCAGTTGTCCGTCGTAATACCGCTGGTTCGAGAACGCGATCAACCCCTCGTCACGGCTCCGGTAATGCCAGATCAGCCGCTTTTCCGGGAGGCGCGCCGCCAGGCACTCATCCAGGACGCTCTCCAGATCCTCGACTTCCTCGGGATCGGCCGACTCGGTGTCCGCCCTCTCGAAGAAGTTCGTCGGCGGCAACTGCTTCGGATCACCCGCCACGATCACCTGGCTTCCACGGGCAATCGCACCGACCGCATCCCAGACGGGCAACTGTGACGCCTCGTCAAAGACCACCACATCAAAGACCCCGTGTCGTGCCGGCAAGTACTGCGCAATCGACAGCGGACTCATCATCAGGCACGGCGCAAGGACCGGGATGACATCAGGAATGCGGGCGATCAGCGTCCGGATCGGCAGGTGACCCCGACGCTTCTGCAGTTCGCGGGCCAGGAGCATCCACTGTTCACTGGACGCGACCTGCCCGCGCGACGGCACCGAGGACGCCAGACGCGCCTTGATCACTCCGGCCGCGAGTTCCGTCAATCGCGCGTCAGACTCCCGGAATCGCTGGATCACCCGTTCATGGGTTGACGACCGGAACTGGTTCAGACCCGCCTCGGCATTGACAACCGCGTCAATCCACCCACGTGCATACGCCAAAGACCCGGCCACGGTCATCTGCCCGGCGGTGATCGTTCCGTCAACGAAGGCCGCGATGATGATGCCAAGCCCAACTTCGAGTGCAGGCCCGAGGACATCATTGCCACCGGATCCCAACGCTTCACCGGACGCCCGTTGCCACGCACACCAGTCCGGCAGATCATCGGCCGCCTCAACCCATCCATTGGCAACGGGAACCACGCTGGAGATCCAAGCATCATCCAATGGAAGACCCGGCCACCCCACCCCACCTGATTCCCCTGTGCTTCGCCCGCCGATCTCACCGGATGCCTCGACCGCGTCACGGGCATCGGCGAACCGCCGGAATGCGGCGCGCGCCTGTGCCAACCGCTCGCGGGTCCCGGACGCACCCGGCGTCAACGCCACGTCAAGTCGTTGACGCAGCCCCGTCAGCCAGTCACTCAGCCCCCTCTCGCCCGCGTCAGCCTGATCCAGCACGGCCGCGTCAACCTGCTCCCCCTTCCCGTGTCGGGACTGGGGGTTTAGGCCCGCTTCCGATGCCACACCGGTCCCACCGCGGACCTCTCGCGCAAGCTCGACTGCCCGGTCGGCCCACGCAATCGCCTCACGCACCGCTTCAAGATCGGTCTCCGGTCCGGCCCAGACCGTCCCGAACCGTTCCAGCACCTCGGACTTCGTGTTGAAGACCGCGCGCAGTCCCGCGATCTCCCGCAGGCCCCGCAGTTCTGCGCCCGCATCCTCGGGACGCGATGTCGAACCCTTCACACCGGCAGCATCGGTCGCCACATGCATCGCAACCGCCTGCCACAGCAGACGCGTCCGCCACCACGCGAAAAGCACGAATGCCCCGGACGCCTCCTCCCACTCGGAGACAACCCGGTCGAAGTCCAGCTCCCACACCGTCTCGCGCCACGCGCGTGCAAGTCCGTCGACCGCCCGGTTCATCGCAACCAGGGCGTCCACCCACTCGTCCATCGCCACCCGCAGTGCCACCCGATCCACCGACAGCACCCGATACCCGGCGGAGGCACCCGGTGCTTGCAGGTGATCAATCAGGTCATGACGCGTTTGCAGTCGTGCCGGATTACCGGTCGGTGCCGCGTCCAGGAACTCCGCCACCGGCACCAACGCCGGAAGCACCGCCTGCGCCTCCCGGATGAACGCCACCGCCAACCCGAGGAACTCCCGTTGCCACGCCGGCGTCCACACCCTCTTCCCCACCACGCGCAACGGATGGACCGAAGGATTTCCGATCTCCTTACCCAGATCAGCCAACTCCGTCAGGCGCTGCGCCATCACCCGCAACGCTTCCTCGGTGTCGGCAGCCGGATCAGCGCACCCGATCGTCAATCCGGGCGCCAAGCCACGGCCGGCGATGACCTGCCCGAATGCCCCGTAGGCGGACATGCCGTTCGGCCAACGGCGGTGCAGCACCTCCACATGGGCATTCAACTGGTCACGCGTCGCCTGCAACGCCTCCGCCGTAAGGCGCCACGGTTCATCCACACCGTCCGACTGGAACTCCCATGCCGTGCGCAACTGGTCCAGTACCGCAGACTTCTGCGCCTTGGCCGAGTGCACCTCAAGGCAGAATGGCCCGAGACCGGCCTTTTCCAACCGGCGACGCACCACGTCCAGGGCAGTTACCGTCTGAGAAACGAACAACACCGTCTTTCCCGCCGAAAGCAAGTGCGCGATCAGGTTCGAGATCGTCTGGCTCTTGCCCGTCCCGGGAGGGCCATAAAGCACGAAACTGCGCCCCTCGGTCGCCGCCACAATCGCCGCCGTCTGTGAAGAGTCGGCTTGCAGGGGCAACTTCAGGTCGGCAACCCCCATGCGCTGGTCCAGGCCAACCGCTTCCGGCAGCGGTGAATCGTCAGCCAATCCAGACCCACGCATCTCCACGAGCCGTCGCACCACCGGGTTCTCAAGCAGGTCCGCCGCCTGATCGCCCAGTTGCTTCCACATCAGGAACTTCGCGAATGAGAAGGTTGAAAGCGCCACCTCCTCAGTGACCTCGAACCCCGCGAGATCATTGAGATAGGTCCGTACCATCGTCCAGATCCCGCGGACGTCAATCCCGTTTGCGTCCACCGGGAGGTCGCCGTCCAGATCCGGTATCTGCACACGGAAGTCCTGTCGCAGCATCTCAAGGAGGGTCGGGTTGATCGTGGCCGGTTCGTCGTGCCGGCGCAGCGTGAACCCCGACCGCACACCCTTGCGTTCCAGGGCAACCGGGACCAGCAGCAACGGCGCCCGGTACGTCCCGGCCCGGATTGCCCCGCGCGCTTCCGTCGGCTTCGGCGTCCACGAGACAAACCCGATGGCAAGGTAGAGATTGTTCGCGCCGGTCTCCTCCATCGTGGTGCGCACCGTGCGGTATAGGTCCAGCACCCGCGCCTCAAGGTCCTCGGGTGCCAAGGTCGTGTGCACGGCGTTCCCGGCAAGCGCGTCAGACGCCAACGCGATCCGGTCCGGGACGACCGCCTCCACACCCGGGATCGCGGAGGCCGAGGAACCTCGCCGGGACGCCGGTGCCGGATCTGGCAGTAGCCGCAGCGAGGCACCACCAGCCAAACGGTCCTCAAACGCACCCGCATCCGGACAGAGCAACTCGATGGTGCCTTTGCCCACCTCGAAGTTGAGCAGCTTGTTCCGCATAGAGAGGTCAAGCAACCGACGCTTCCACCGTTCAAGCCGTCCCGCCGGCCGTTCCGCGTCTCCCTCACCAATCGCCATGCGGTCGGCCAGTTCGGCGCGGTCGCCCAGCGAATACGCCGGACCGGCTTCCACAACCGGGCCATCGACTGCCACGGAAGGGCCGGTTAGCGACAGAGGCCGGATGCGCCGGATGCGTGCGCGGTGGATATCCAGTGCCACTTCAAAGCCCTGCGGAGCATCAATCCGGACCGATGATCCCCCTTGGACCGTCGCCTCAAGGAACGTGACCGGTGCCTGACCGGCCGACCGCACGGCCAGCATCGTGGTCTCGATCAGCCGAAGTTCGTCAAGCGCAATCCGTTTCCGCAAGAGTTGCGGTTCGTCAATCGTGGTGGTCACGATATCGGTCGGTTCCAACCAAACGCCCACCAGAGCATGGCCCTCAAGCAGGACCACCAACGGGTGGAACCCCATCTGTTCCAGGCACGCCGCATAGAGGAGTGTCAGGTCCAGGCACGTCCCAACCTTGGTGCCAACCACCGTCGCCGGCAACCGGACCTTCTGCCCCTCGCGTTCGAAACTCGCCGGAGGCGGGCCGTAGGCGATCTGTTCGTCCCAAAGCGCGCCCCAGAGGGCCTCGGCACACTCCAGCACTCGCGCGCGGCCACCGGGTCCGTAGCCCGCAAGCGCGGGATCGCGGCGCGCGGTCCGCAACTTCTCGGCGGTGTTGCGCAGGATCACGTCCACCACCGGATCATTCGGGCAGACGAAGGCCGCCAGGAGTTCGGGGGAATGTCGCATCCCCGTCCACTCGGCCGGCGCCATCAGTTCGCACGGGGCAACCGCCCGGCCAGCCTCCCGGTCCGGTGTCGTGACGGTGCACGTGACCGATGCCCGCATCGCCTCGGTCAGGCGCAGGAAGATGCCCGGATCGAGTGTTGCCACCACCGACGGGATGGTTCGCGCCTCACCCGCCCGCAACCGGTCGATCGGGAACGGCGTCACCATGAGGAACGACGGGTCCGACGTCACCGTGACGGTCAGTTCCGAGATGTCCATCGCCGAGGTGTTGCGAAGTTCGATCGCCCCGAGGACGGGCACCCCATTCTGGTGGAACGCGATGTTCAGTCGCGGGACGACGTCCAGCGTGACCGTCACGTCTGGCATTGCCCCACCGGGATTGTCCGTCACCGACCCACGCGCGTCGCCTGCCATCATCATGGCATCATCGCACATGCACCCCACCCCCAACCCTAGCCGTCGCGGGACCGCGCCCAAACCCGGTCGATGATCGCCCCCGCCAAGAACCCAACGATTGTCCCGATCACCGTCCACACCATCACGATCGGCCCGAGTTCACCGAACAGTGGCGCCGGCAAATCGGCCCGGCCAATCGATGCAACCACCGCCACCATCGACCCCACAAGCGTCCCGCCGACCACGCCGATGGCGACGTTGAGGATGATGTCCCGCCAGATGTCGAAGACGTGCCCGGGAGCCATCTGGGCACGGATGCCATACAGCGACCCCAGCATGCCCCCGAGCATGATGCCCACATTCACGGGCGCCCAGATCGCCGGAACCAGCGTGTCGTGCACCATCAACTTGATCACAACGACGGCAGTGGCCACCCCGAAGGCAGTACCACCACGCCACGCCCATCTCAGCATTCATGCATCCTACCCGTCACCATCGGGACCATCCGCGCGCCTAGCAAGGACACGGCATGG
>BJHB01000148.1:0-7424 GCA_014191415.1 Chloroflexota bacterium | reverse complement strand
CGCCCCATGTGCCACCGACCCACACGTGGTACGACGAACACGGCAACATCGTCGAACGCGGTCCCGGTGTCACCAATCCCACCTGGAAGGGTGAACCGGCACTGACGGCGGCCGACTTCCCGAATGTGCGGGGGTAGCGCGGGCCGATACGCAAGGTAGCCGCCGTGTTCTGGCGCAGACAGTTGCCCCTCTCCCGTCGCATTGGGGGAGGGGCAGGTGGTGGGGAATCTCTTCCCCTGACTGCCTGGGCCTGAGTCCCATCACTGAACTTGAACTGCCTCAGACGCCTGTCCCGAGATTTTCAGCCACTCGCTGTAGGCGTCATCCCATTCCCGGTATGCCTCGTTAATAGCCGTCACCTTCGTCCGGATCGTTGAGGCATGATCGCGGATACAAGCACGGATTGCCTTGATGGTCGCCAGAGCAATCATCGGGTCAGTTTCAACCTGCGCCCGCGTGAGCAAGACCGTCCGAAGCGGATCAGCCTTCGGGTCAGGCTTACTTGCCTGGTCCGGCCCGGTCAACCAAGTCGCCACCTTGGATAGTTTAGACATCAGGATGGGATGTGCCGGGATGTAGACGTCCCGTCGTTTACGTTCGCGCCACCTGAGCGTTTGGATTTCCCAAGTCAGGACCAGTCGGCGGAATGCCGATAAGAGTCTGCGACGGGCCGCCTTCGAGACGTGTTCCGAGGTTTCCCCGCGGAATTCCATGACTGCGTCACGCAGGGCACGAGCCGATGGGTTCAGTCCATCAGCCAGAGGCCACTGCGCCTTGGTGATGTTCAGTTCTCGCAGTCCGGCAAGGACCGACTTGCCGGTAGAACTTGGTACGTGCTGGATCCTTGCCAACGTCTCGTCCAGCGGAAACGAAAATCCGTTCAAAACCCCACTAGTTTGCGCCTGTTTCGGATCGGTGTCATTCGGAGGCCATGACCCCTTCACAACCAGGTCAGTCTCAGCCAATGCACATGAAATACCGTCCCACATGCCCTCTTCATAGGTTGTTCCGGTGAAGTGTGCATAAGGGGTTGCCACCAGACGATGACCGATGCAACGGAATAGCGTTTCCCAACCAATGCGCTTGGCAACAATCCGCGATGCCCACCTTGGACGCACCTCGCAGGCTAGCAATGCGGTAAGCATCACAGTCCACCGTGCGTGATGGCCCCCCTCTTGGAACTCGGCATCCCCCGTCGCTTTCATGTGCTTGAGGAAGTGACGGTCATAGGCTGATAGCTGGGCACTGGCGGCGGGGGTCTCGCCAAGCGCGACGAGCAACGCACCCGCCACGATGTCGACCGGGTCATCCGACATGTGAGCAAGGGCACGCATAAGGTCGGTGTCGGGCGCGCCCGGCCACTCGGACGCCCGCAGTGCCACCGCCCGTCCTTCGAGATGACGCTTGCGGAACTCCGTGCGACGCATCTCAAGTTCCCATTGCCAGGCGCGGACATACACAACAAGGTGGGCCCGCCCGGTATCTCCCCACATTGAGACAACCCTCCCGTGCTTCCTGCCGTCATTGGGGTCAAGCGTGGCATTCAACGAATATATATACTATGACACTGTGAGTGTCTGAATGTCAATAGCTGGCCTTTGGCCCGGCAGTGAAGCGCGAAATGGTGCGCCATCTCTCACACTTTGAATGGCGTGTTGTTTGACCAGTTCCGATCTTTTTTGTAACACCAAATCCTTCCGGAATGTCGCTTGACATCCGACTACGATCATGTCACAATAGTCATGTAGGTAACTGCAGCATCCCGAGTGGCACCAACTGGTGCCCGGCAACCTGCCCGCGACGGCAAGGTGCCCGAATGATGCGCCCGAACCGGGAACCAAGGTCGCACCTCCTGCCCACAAGCAGGCCCGTTTCGTGCCCATTCGGCACCGTTCCGTCGCTCCGCCAACTGGTCATCCAGCCGGACCATCCGCACAGGAGCGCGACCATGACCCTTGCCTCGCACCTCGACAACGCATCCGCCGCCCGTGTCTCGACCCTCATCTGGGGATCTCCCGGTGTCGGCAAGTCCGCTGCCATCCGCCACTGGGCCGCCTCACGCAACCTTCCCTGCTGGACGATCATCGCCAGCCTCCGGGAACCCGCGGACTTCGGTGGACTGCCGGTCGTCTCGCGTGACCAGTCCGGCACCGACATCGAAGGGGTTCCGGCGGTCTCATTTGCGCCCCCGCGCTTCGCCATCGAGGCCGCCCGGCGTGGCGGTGTGATCTTCCTGGACGAACTCACCACGGCTCCGCCCGCCGTCCAGGCCGCCCTCCTGCGTGCCGTCCTGGACCTCGCATTCGGCGATCTGGAACTCGACCCGGCACGGGTAACCGTGATTGCCGCTGCGAACCCGCAGTCCGAGGCTGCCGGCGGGTGGGACCTCGCCGCCCCATTGGCAAACCGGTTCGTCCACCACACCTACGCCGTGAACCCGACCGCCTGGGTCGATGCCTTCCCGACCTACTGGGGAACCCCACCGGAACTCGGCTTTGCCGGACAGACTGTCGATGCCGCAGCCTGGCAACGCGCGCGCCTGCAGATCGCGGCCTACATCCGGTCAAAGCCGGCTTCGCTCTTCGCCCTGCCAAAGGCCGCTTCCCGGCAAGGCCAGGCGTGGCCGTCGCCTAGGTCGTGGGACTTCGCCTCGCGCCTGCTTGCCCGGGTCTCAGTCTTGGGGGGTGAACCTGCCTCGGGGCTATCCCTCCTCGCCGGGTGCGTGGGTGAAGGGCCGGCGGCCGAGTTCCTGGCCTGGCTTGCTGCCGCGGACCTGCCGGACCCGGAGGTCCTCCTGGCCGATCCTGACGCGTATGTGCACAGCAATCGCGGCGACATCTCGTGGGCCGTCTTGACTGCGGTCGCGCAAGCCGTGATTGACCGGCCGACCGCACCGCGGTGGCGCGCCGCCTGGAAGGTCCTGGGTTCAGCGGCCCGGGCCGGTGGCACCGACGTTGCCACACCGGCGATGCAGTCCCTTGTCGCCATCAGGTCGGCGAAGTTGCCTCTCCCGAAGGACTTCGAGGCTTTCTTCCCGATCTTCGAGGCCGTCGGCATCATCGCCTCGGTCGGGTCGAATGGCAAGCCGACCACGCGGCTGCCGTCATGACTGGCACAGCCCTGACCACCACCACGGTGCAGATCGATCCCTCGGAAGCGTCGACCCGGATGCTAGCCGCCGCCTTCTCCCTCGCCCTCAGCCACCCGTACCTTGGCACTGCGCTTTGGGTCGTGCCAAGGATCCCGTGTCCCGGCCTCGGCACCGTCGCCGTCGATGCCGGATGGCGTCTTTTCTACGATCCGGCGGTTGTCGTGAACTGGTCGGTCGCCCAGACGGCCGGTGTGCTCTATCACGAGATCCTTCACCTGCTTCGCAATCATGCCGACCGTGGACGGATCACTCATGATCCCCGCCGGTGGAACCTCGCAGCCGATGCCGAGATCAACGACGATCTCGTTGGTGAGAAGATCCGCTTGCCTGGCACGCCTGTGCTGCCAGCACAGTTCGGCAAACCCGACAACCTGACCGCTGAGGAGTACTTCCTGGCTATCCCCCAGGATAGTGAGAGGGTTGATGCCGGCGAAGGCACGGCATCTGCACCGGATTCTCGCTGTGGACCGGGCGCGACGGGAATTGCCGAACCGTGGTTCACCGATGCCACCCGGGCCCTCGCGGAGATTTCCGGCGATGGTCCCGTCCACGCCAGTCTGTCTCCGGGCCATGCGCAGGTCGTCCGGCAAGCGGTGGCCAACCAGATCCGGTCATTTGGGATCGGATCGGTGCCGGGACACCTGGCAAGGTGGGCCGGTGACCTCACCGATCCGAAGGTCGACTGGCGCCAGGAACTTGCCACCCTTGTGAGGAATGCCACCGCTGATGCGATGGGGGCATCCGACTACCGGTACCGACGGCCATCCCGTCGACAATCCGCGTTCCCGGACATCATCCTGCCTTCACTGCGCCAACCTGTCCCGAACATCGCGGTCGTCGTTGACACCAGTGGCAGCATGCGGGGCAATGATCTTGAGACTGCCCTCGCCGAGGTAAACGGCATCCTGAATGCGACGGGAACCAACCGCCAATGCACGGTCCTGTCGGTCGATGCCCAGGTGCAAGCCTGCCGCAAGGTCTTCCATGCCGACCAGGTCGTGGTGAAGGGCGGCGGTGGCACCGACATGCGCCGGGGTATCGCGGGGGCATCAACCCTTACTCCACGTCCCGACGTCGTGATTGTCCTCACCGACGGGTACACGCCATGGCCCACCATCCCTCCCTATGGCATGCGGGTGGTTATCGGCCTGATTTGCCACTATTGGAACGCACCCGAGACACCGTCATGGGCACGTTCGGTCATCATTTCGGACTGAGATCGCGTTACTGGGAGGTGATGCGGCGACGACTCACCTCCCATCACCACTTACCCCACCCGTCTTGCAATCGCCTCCTCGTGCCACACCAGTCCCAGACCCGGGCGGTCCGGCAGCGTCACGAAACCGTCCTTGATATCTGGCGGTTCCACGAACTCGTTCAGGTGGGTCTCGATGCTATGCACGTAACTCTCGACGATGAGGCCACCCCGCACCGCACCGACGGCGTGTGCACCCACGTGCGGGCCGCCGTGCGGGGCCAGGGGCAGGTGGTACGCCGAGGCCATCGCCGCGATCTTCAGCCACTCGGTGAATCCCCCGCACGTCCGGGGGTCCGCCTGGACGATGTCAACTGCATTTGCCTCGATCAGGTCGCGGAATCCCCACCGGGTGAACTCGTTCTCGCCACTCGCAACCGGCATGTCCAGCGATGCGCAGAGCATTGCCTGCCCGCGGTAGTCATCGGCAGGGGTCGGTTCCTCAAGCCAGAACGGTTCCTCGCGTTCGATCGACCGTGCGAACCGCAGCGCGGTGGTGGCGTCCCACGCGTTGTTCACGTCCACCATGAGGTCGATGTCCGGTCCGATTGCCGCGCGCACTGCCCGCACCCGTTCGGCATCGTGGCGCAGTCCGGCACCCTCCCACCCCACCTTCATCTTGACCGCACGGTAGCCGTGATCCAGGAACCCGGTCATCTCCGCCACCAGTTCCGGGATGCCCTTCCCCTCGGCGTAGTACCCGCCGGCAGCGTAGACCGGAACCCGTTGCCGATGGCCACCCATCAGCTTCCAGCACGGTTGTCCGAGGACGCGTCCGCGCAGGTCCCATAGGGCAATGTCAACCACACCAATGGCGTTGATGTAGTCACCCTTTGCCACCGGTTTCCGGTTGTGCCCGTACATCCGTTCCCACAGGGCATCGGCGCACAAGGGATCCTGACCGACGATCAGTGAACGCAACCGGGAGGCGTGCGCGCCCGAAAGGCCTCCGAGGGTCATGCCAGTGATACCGGCATCGGTATGCACCTCCACCCGGGCGAAGCCGTGCGAACCGGTGTGGATGATCGAGTTCCAGAATGGTTCTGACCGGGGCCCGAGGGGGATGTCGGTCACGGTGAGGTCGGTGATCTTCATATCGGGATGTCTCCAGTAGCGAAGCGCATGAACAAGTGAGCCAGCATACCGGCGCGCACCAAGGGATGGGGACGCTCTTGGTGGACGGTGCGTCGGTGGCGACGTGGGCCGCTATAGCGAAGTCAAGCCAACGGGCCAGCCGTGTCGAGGCGGCCCGTTGGGAAGTCAGACGGCGCCGACGTAGGCTGCGAGGTGTTGGCCGGTGAGGGTCGATCGGGCGGCGACGAGAGCCGCCGGCGTGCCCTCGAACACCACTCGCCCCCCATCGTGGCCGGCGCCGGGGCCGAGGTCGATGATCCAGTCGGCGTGGGCCATCACCGCCTGGTGATGCTCGATCACGATCACCGACTTGCCGGATTCGACAAGTCGGTCGAGCAGGCCAAGCAGGTGTTCGACGTCGGCGAGGTGCAGGCCCGCGGTCGGTTCGTCGAGGACGTAGGTGCCGCCCTTCTCGGACATGTGCATGGCGAGTTTGAGGCGTTGGCGTTCGCCGCCGGAGAGGGTCGTGAGAGGTTGCCCCAGGCTGATGTAGCCGAGGCCGACGTCATCGAGGTTGCGCAAGATGGCGTGCGCGCCCGGGGTGCGTGCCTCGCCGGCCCCGAAGAATGCCGTGGCCTCGGTCACCGACATCGCGAGGACCTCGCTGATGTTGCGCCCACCGAGGCGGTATTCGAGGACCGCGGCGCGGAACCGCTTCCCCTCGCACTCCTCGCAGGTGGTGGCAACACCCGCCATCATCGCGAGGTCGGTGTAGATCACGCCCGCACCGTTGCACGCCGGGCAGGCCCCCTCGGAGTTCGCGCTGAAGAGGGCGGGTTTCACGCCGTTCGCCTTCGCGAAGGCGGTGCGGATCGGGTCGAGGAGTCCGGTGTAGGTGGCAGGGTTGCTGCGTCGTGACCCGCGAATCGGCGTTTGGTCGACCGACACGACGCCGGCGCCGGCCGGGATTGACCCGTGGATCAGCGAACTCTTGCCGGATCCGGCGACCCCGGTGACGACGACGAGCACCTTGAGCGGGATGTCGACGTCGACGTTCTGGAGGTTGTGCGTCTTGGCGCCCCTGATCTCTAGGGTGCGCTTCGGTGTGCGCACGGTTGGCTTGAGCGACGCGCGGTCGTCGAGATGGCGCCCGGTGAGGGTGGCACTGGCCCGTAGCCCGGCGACGCTTCCCTCGAAGCAGACGGTACCGCCGGCCTTCCCGGCGCCCGGACCAAGGTCGACGACATGATCGGCGATGGCGATTGCCTCGGGCTTGTGTTCCACCACGAGGACGGTGTTCCCCTTGTCCCGCAACTGAAGCAGCAGTTGGTTCATCCGCTGGATGTCGTGGGGGTGGAGACCGATGGTCGGTTCGTCAAAGACGTAGGTGACGTCGGTGAGCGACGACCCAAGGTGGCGGATCATCTTGGTGCGCTGCGCCTCGCCGCCCGACAGCGAACCGGCGGACCGGTCGAGCGAGAGGTACCCGAGGCCGATCTGCACGAACGACTCGAGGGTGTGCAGCAGCTTCACCAGAAGGGGTGCTACCGACGGTTCGTCGAGGCGTCGCACCCAATCGGCGAGGTCGCTGATCTGCATCGCACACGCGTCGGCGATGCTGATCCCCGCAATCTTTGACGAACGGGCCGCCTCACTCAGGCGTGAACCGCCGCAATCGGGACAGGCGGTGAAGGTGGCCGCCCGGTCGACGAACGCCCGGATGTGTGGTTGCAGGGAGTCGGGATCCTTGGAGAGGAACGACTTCTGCACCTTGGAGACGAGCCCCTCGTACGTGAGGTTGATGCCGTTGACGCTTACCTTGACCGGTTCCTTGTAGAGGAAGTCGTGCATTTCGGTCTTGGTGAACTCGCGGATCGGCTTGTTCGGGTCGAGGAAACCGGAGGCGGTGATAATCCCTACCGTCCACCAGCTGTCGACCTTGTA
>BJHB01000147.1:0-7430 GCA_014191415.1 Chloroflexota bacterium | reverse complement strand
GGTATCAACTGCGTCGGCATCGTTGACTGCCAAGAACCCGTCCGCAAGCTCGGGTTGCCAAAGCGGGGGCGTGAGGACGTAGCCAGTTCCCTGTAGCTTGTGACGCGGATCGGTCACGCCATCGGAACCGTGCGCGAGAAATCGCGCCGTCGCGGGCTCGACGGGGTAGCACTTGATCGCAGGGTTCGCCCGCTTCAGCGCCCGAGCGGTCCCGATGAAAGTCCCTCCGGCGCCAACGAGCGCCACGAATGCGTCCAGCTTTCCACCAGTCTGCGCCAGGATCTCCCGCCCAGTTGTCTGTTCGTGCGCCTGAACTGCGCTTGGGTTGTTGAATTGGTCCGGGCAGAATGCGCCAAGTTCGGCAACCAATTCGCGCTTGCGGATTTCAACCAATTCGAGGTCTGGACCAGACACCTGCCCAGGAATTGAGCCGATTGCTTGTGGCACGAGTTCCACGTCGGCGCCCAGCGACTTAAGCATTCGACGCCGTTCAATCGAATTGCCGGCCGACATTACCGCGATCATCCGGTAGCCCCGCACTGCACAGACGACCGCTAGCCCCGTGCCCATGTTTCCGCTCGTCAGTTCAACGACAGTTCCGCCTGGCTTGAGCGCGCCAGATGCCTCGGCATCGTCGATGACTTGCCTCGCGACCCGGTCCTTGACACTCCCACCGGGCCCATAGAACTCCAACTTTCCGAGGACACGCCCGGGAAGCCCGGCGCAAAGGCGGTCAAGCGCGATGAGCGGAGTCGAGCCGATGGCGTCTACAACGCTAGGAAGCACCGAATCAAACGCCATCCGAATATCCATTCATGACCGTGGTTTTCAAGTACGTCCCTGTCACGCCGAGTGATAGGAGAACTTGGCCTTACAGGATACGCGCGGCTGGCTGCGCTTGTGCCCCTCAATTGAGTGACCTCTGGGTGCGGAGGACGTAGAGTTTGGCCATGCACGGTGAAATCGCGCGCGCACGCAGTATGACCTCTGAACGCCGAGTCAGGAAATCCTCAAAGTGACCGGCCCTGGCGGGTTGCCGATGCCGGGTCTGGCACGGATGGCTGAAGTGACGCGCGCAATCAGTGAAGCCGCACGTCGGGGCCCCGATGAAGCTGTTGGCCGTTGGCTGATCCACGAGCCGTGGTCGATTGTTGGGCAACGCAACACTGTCAAGGCAAAGAACCGGATTGTCATGCCGGCAATCCCAACAGGTCTGGCTAGTACACAAGGTGACGCCACCGACGCGATGAACGAGTGGTACCGAGCACGGAGCGTTGGCGGCGTTGGCTTGATCTTGGTAGAGCCTGCATACGTGGTCCGTGATGCCGGTGAGCGCGACAGTAGTACTGTAAGCGGGGAATTCAGTCCTCGCCTCGTGATCGATGCAAAATCGGACCAGAAGGCGCTTCGATCGCTGGCAGACGCAATCCGGTCGAGTGGTGCCGTTCCTGGGATCTCGCTCGCGCTGCCATCCGAACGTGACATTGCTGCTGCGGCTTTCAGCGACTTCAAGCTGTGGATCACGGCAGTGGCGGTCGCATCGAGTGCATGTGACAGTGCTGGGTTTGAGGTCATTGAACTCGTCTTTTCCCACGACGGACTGGTGCATCGCTCGCTCCGGCGCGCAACAAACCGTCGGACGGATCGGTTCGGCCGTGGCGAAGCGGGGCGCTTCCGTCTAGCGCGCGAACTTGCCAGATCGGCGGTCACCGCTGCGATGAGCCCGGTCATCGTCAAGTTTGCAATCGACCAGCGTCGCTGGGGTGGATTAAATGCCGAGGCCGGAACCCGTCTTGCACTGGCTTTGCAGGATGACGGGGTCGCGGCCCTAGAAATAGTGGGCGGCGACCGTTGGGATGATGCGTCGCTGCAACTGTCATGCGGAGTTGGTGAGGGCCCAGTCATCGCGCGAACATCGGGTGCAATCCATCAAGGCGTCCGCATACCCATAATCGCCTCCGGGCGGTTGCTGTCGCCAACTGGTGCTGAGGAAACGTTGCGCGATACCAATGCGACCGCCGTAGCCATGGGTCGGGCACTTATAGCCGATCCTTCATGGGTAGCTAAGGCGCGGGCCGGTGTCGAAGAGGAAATCGTCCCCTGCATAGGATGCCTTGGGTGTCACTCTGCAATGGACGGAGGCACTATCGGATGCGTCGTGAATGGTGACGAAGTCCACGTTACTGGACTTCATGTGCAACAAGCGTCGCACCCTTTGAGCATAGCCGTGCTTGGCGCGGGACTTCCAGGTCTCGAATTCGCGCGGGTGGCCTCCTCACGCGGGCATGACGTGACCGTGATTCCAGGGACGATGCCACTTGGGGGCGTCACGGGGTTGAGGTCGTCGGTTCCGGGAAATGCAGAGTTTGGACGCGCATTCCTCTACTTCGGTGACCGACTTCGCGAATTCGGAAGTGGCCTTGGTGAAACTATTCCGGACGACTGTGACTTGGTAGTGGATGCGCGACCATTGCCCGGACTGAAATTGTCGTGGGCCGTTGGACGGTCAGTCCTGACCGCCAGTTCGGTCCTTGGCCGCGACCTACACCAGATGTACGGCATCGGCAGAAGGGTCGCCATTTGCGGGCCAGGGTCGCTCGCCGGCGAGGTCGCGCTGTTTCTTGCAGGATGGGGCCGACGCCCAACTGTCGTCGTACCCGGAACATCGGACAATCCGTTTCCCGACGCGCACCCCATGCACGCGCTACGATTGGTGGAACGCCTTATCGGTTACAAGTGTGACCTCGTGACAGACGCCACCCCCGTAGAGTGGAACGAGACCCTCGACCGCAAGCACAGGCTAACCGTGCGACGAGGCGACGGAACCACTGCGGTGCTGGGTCCATTCCAGACCGCGGTTGAGGCAACGGGATGGTCGGAGCCTCAGGTCACCGGCCCGACAGAGACGGTTGTAGACGGAACCCGCACAATCGTTCTGGGCGACTCCCAGAGTTTCGAGACAGTCCGCAAACTAGTTCATTGGGCAAACCAGTTAGCTCGAACCGTCTGATGATGGACGACGCCGAGGCCGCCCCAACCGAGTCGCGCGAGGTGTCGGATTGGCAGTTGGGACCGGCAAGGAAGGATTGACTGGCGGGCCCAGTCAGAGGCCCGCCAGCGTAGCTGCCAAATCCGGGTGGGCCTTCCGCGATTGGAGGCGCAAGAGACCGAGGTTCGCCGAAATAGACGTAACAACCACGAGGACGGCGTTCTCACCGATCATCTCAATGACAACTACCCCATCCTCGTATTCGAAAATCGCTTGACGTACTGCCCCGTGGCCGGTTTGTTCGCCAAACTCATTAGCTGGAACCAGTCCACTCGCAGCGACCGCACCGATAGCGTCAGTTTCCACCGGAGCCCCATCGCTGGAGTGCGCGGCCTCAAGGACAAGCCCATCAAGGCCTGCAACAAGCGCTGCCCGTACCCCACGCACACGAATGAACGATTGAAGGATTTCATGGACCGAGTTCATTGGAGTATCCTCACTTGTCGGTTTGGTGTGCCGAAAACGACCCTCTGGAAGATATGTGTTGGTTGGCCGCGTCTCACTCTTGGAGCAAGCACGTCACATGACGTTGTAGAACGCGGAACGTCCCGGATAGTGTGCCTGCGATCCGAGCGTTTCCTCAATCCTGAGTAATTGGTTGAATTTGGCAACACGGTCGCTGCGACATGGCGCTCCGGTCTTGATCTGTCCGGCGTTCATCGCGACGGCAAGATCTGCGATGGTGGTGTCCTCTGTCTCTCCGGACCGATGAGACACAACCGCTGTCCAGTTCGCACGGTTAGCCATCGCTATCGCTGCCGACGTCTCTGAAAGTGTGCCGATCTGGTTCAACTTGATGAGAATCGAGTTCGCGGCCCGGTCGCGGATACCACGCGCGAGACGTTCGGTATTGGTCACAAGTAAGTCGTCACCAACTAACTGGACCCGGTTGCCAATGCGTGCGGTCAGTGCCTGCCACCCCGCCCAGTCGTCTTCAGCAAGGCCGTCTTCGATCGAAACGATGGGATACCGGTCACACCAGTCCGCCCAGAAGTCGACCATTTGTTCCGAGCTAAGCGTGCGGCCTTCCTTCTCCAAATGGTAGGCACCATCGTGATAAAGCTCGGTCGTCGCAGGGTCAAGGGCTATCGCAATTTGATCCCCGGGACGATATCCCGCTAGTTCGATCGCCTTCAGGATGTACTCGAGGGCAGCAGCATTCGTGGCAAGGGATGGGGCAAAGCCTCCCTCGTCGCCCACGTTCACCGAATATCCGGCGTCGTGCAAGACCTTCTTCAACGCCTGATAGACCTCCGCACCCCAACGGATCCCTTCGGCAAACGATGATGCGCCTACCGGCATCACCATGAACTCCTGGAAGTCGGTGCTGTCGATGGCGTGCTTGCCGCCATTCAAGATATTGCACATTGGAACTGGGAGCGTGCGAGCGGAAGGGCCACCAAGGTACCGGTACAGAGGCAAGGCAACTGCAGACGCAGCCGCCTTCGCGACGGCCAAGGATGCACCAAGGATCGCGTTGGCCCCGAGACGAGACTTGTTTGGTGTCCCGTCAAGCGTGATCAGGGCGGCGTCTACTGCTTCCTGTTCGAGCGCCGACGTGCCGATGAGCCGCCCTGCGATCTCGCCGTTAACGTTCGCGACGGCGTGCAAGACGCCCTTGCCACCGTAGCGCTTGCGGTCGCCGTCGCGAAGTTCGGCGGCCTCATGTGCTCCCGTTGAAGCTCCCGAGGGAACCGCAGCACGTCCCACTGCGCCAGATGCAAGAACTACATCGACCTCGACCGTCGGGTTTCCACGTGAGTCGAGGATTTCACGACCCGTGACCTTTTGAATTGCCGTTCCTGAAGAAATCGAGCCGAATGTCGCGATCATGGGACGATATCCACTCCATGTTTGGTGTTTGGCTTCATTGGTGACAGGCGGTGCAAAACCCAGCACGCTCGCCGCCGTCCTGAAACGCGTCGGCGTCGATCGTACCTTGGGCGAATAGCACACCAGAGCGTTTCAAAACGGACCGTCTGCCAAGCGGGATGGTACGCGATGGCACTGGTGTGCCAGGATCCAGTTCCGGACATCGACAACCCCGAGCAAGACGCCCGGAGGAGGGGGGTGGCGACCAACTGAGACCGGCTACATTGCCCTTGAGATCAACCTCTCAACGCAGTTCACCACCTCTTCGGGTACGAATGGCTTGGTGAGAAACGCATCCGCCCCACGCCTCACGACGTCTTCGGCTTCACGGAAACTGAGGGCCGTAATCACGACGATAGGGATCCTTGCCGTCGCGGTGCGGCTGCGTAGCAATTGGATGAGACGAAAACCGCTTACTTGCGGAAGCTGGAGGTCAAGGACGACCACGTCGGGCACCGATTGATCAAGGAGATAGAGTGCTTGCAGCCCGTCGTGAGCAGTGACTGTCTCGAACCCGCTCGCCTGCAAGTTGAGTGCGAGGACTTCCGCAAGTCCAGGCTCATCCTCGACGATCATGACCGTACGCGGTACAACTTTCAAGGTTGCCGGTGCAGTTCGTGCAGATTCAATGTCGACGGGAAAGGCAGGGGCCGAACCAACTTCACCGGAGGTATCCGCCGCCTTGGCGGAAAGGGCGTTCATGGACATCGTCTTGGTCTCCAAGCGCCATTGCTGGATACACGTATGCGACTGTCTAACCTTGAAGGATTATGCCGACGTTGCAAACACCTTGCGGCTGCATCTTCGATCTTCAACAACGGAACGGATGCTCGTGTCAGGTACGACACTCTTCGTGATTAGCCTATCTGGTCAGACGTGGGATGTCTACCATCTCACTGTCGGCAGTCGGTAAGTCGATGTGGAATGCGGTCCCGACGCTGTGATGGCCGATTACGGCTGCCGACTGGCCGTCGTTTCGTAGTTCCTTGATGTTTTCCGCCCAGATCCGGCCACCGTGACTGGTCACGATCTGACGGCAAATGAAAAGCCCCAGGCCGAGACCGGCTGGCCTTTGCGTTGGGGTGGATCCTTGGATGTTGATTGTCCCGTTGAGGTCGTCCAGCGACGACTCTGCCTCGGTGATGGGGACTCGGAAGAACTTGTCAAAGATGGCGTCGATTGCACTCGGAGGGATTCCCGGGCCGGTGTCGCGGATGGTGATCCGGACCCAACCTGGGCGAGGTATCGCAGTTACACCAACTGGATTAGAAGCAGACGAGTACTTCATTGCGTTGCCTAGCAAGTTCTGGATGACTTGAGCAAGCTGATCAGGGTCACCCGAAACCAGGCTCGGAACATTTGGCAAATTGGCGCGGATTGGGTGGGAGTTGTCTAGGATCACCATCTCATTGACGGCCCATCGAACAACTTCAACCACGTCAACAAGCTGCATTCTGGTGATGAACGAGCCGCTTTCCAGTGCTGACGCTGTAAGCAAGTTATCGATAAGCCTAATCAAACGGTCGGTAGCCTCGCCGATGCCAAGGTGAAACCGCTCAACCGTTTCATCGGGAAGCGACAGGTCGCGCCGTTGCAGCGTTGAGGAATATCCCTTTATGAGCGCAAGTGGCGTGCGGAGCTCGTGGCTCACCATGGAAATGAACTCTGCTTGGCGTCGTTCAGCCTTTAGACGGCCCGACCGCTCCTCATTCATGGTCTGCACAAGGCGTCGCTGTTCAATCGCAACGCCTGCATAGCCCGCCACTGATCCGAGAAGCGCGTGCTCGTTGCGGTCAAACACTTTTCCATCGCGCCAGACCGTGAGGGTTCCGAGTGCGAGGGCACTTGGGACGGGCATTGTTTGACTGCGGGCACCGGGTAATTCAGCGAGGATGTTGATGAACAGGTCGTCCGGTTCGTCTAGAGTTGACCCGCCCACATCAAATGGTGCGTCACCGGTCGTGCGCGCCGGCACCCCGGCGTTGGTCTCACGTCGTCCGTGAATTGGGACTGACAGGAGCCCTCCCACAAGACCGTCGATATGCACCGACGCAGGGTCATCCGGACCCAAGCTTGCGAGGGCGGTTGTGTCGCCAGTTGTGGAGGCGTAATCCCCGGATGAACGGCGGTATGTGGTCGCAATGACGTTCGACGTTCTTGCCAGGTCGTCTCGGATGGACAACGTTCCCCCATCCGCATCAACAAGCTCGGCTGCGAGGTCAAGCATCCTTTGAAGGAGTTGCAAAAGGTCGGCGTTTGCGCCCATTGCCATCCTGAGGGTCTCGCCCGCGTGCAGGAAACTCCGGCGTAGCTGACCGGCGAGACGGCGTGTGTCCTGGGAAAGCCTTGCGTTCTCAATGGAAATCGCAATCTGCGAGCCAATAGCCTCGGCAGTCTCGATGTCTCGTGCGGTGAAGCGATACGGTGAAACTACATGGTTCAGGAACAGCGTTCCAGAGATGCGCTCTCGATGACCAAAACCGGAGACAAGAGGTGCCACCAGAATGCT
>BJHB01000146.1:0-7462 GCA_014191415.1 Chloroflexota bacterium | reverse complement strand
GATGTCTAGGTCCTGACCGATCAGCTTCCCAAACTCGATTCCTGGGTCCATGCAGATGCGGTCACGTGCTACCCCCGAGGAAATCGCCAAGTCTGTTCGCGTCTCCAGAAACCTGATGATGTCTCCCAGAACGGTTCGGTAGTGCCATTTCGCAGGGAAGCTTTTGGGTACTCCCAGGATGTGCATTACACAGACCCCAGCGTCACCACGACCGATCACCGAAGCCATCTCCGGATCTGAAAGACCCGTGATGTCGTTGATCAATGTCGCGCCCAGATCCAGCACCGCCGCAGCTGTCTCGGCGCGATGTGTGTCTACAGCGATAGGCACCGCAACTTGTCGAGCAAGGGCCTTTACCACCGGCCCGACACGTCGGATCTCCTCCGCCGCATCAATCGCCGCCGCTTCGCCGTTGGCACTGTCGCCGCCAACATCGATGATGTCCGCGCCCTCCTGCACCATCGCCAATCCGCGTTCGACGGCACGGTCCGGGTCAAAATATCGCCCACCGTCGAAGAAGCTGTCCGGGGTGACGTTCAGGATCCCCATCACGCCAACACGTCGCCCAAGGTCGATCGCATGGGGTCCCATGCGCAAGACACCAGCGCCCCACGTCGTCGAGGCGAGTGCCTGGTGAACAGCACCCTCGAGCCCGTCACCCATGGCCGCGAGTGCCCCAGCGAGCACCTCGAATTGGATCACGGTTCCGAGCAGAATCAGGTCGAGCGCGTCATCTGGAGCACCGTGGCCCCGGTATGCGCTTGGCCCAGCATTCGCGACACCGCCAACCTTCCCGAATTCGGTCACGATGCCCTGCGCCAAGACCGGAGGCACGCCGTCGAACCGCAGTGTTCGACCACTGCCGCGTCGGACGTTCAACTCTGCTTCGCGACGAGAGACCCCGAGCGCTATGAGGTCCGTGATTGTTTGCTTGCCATTGAACGGGTTCAGGACACGCACCGAATGGCGCGGGAGAGATGCCGACCCCCTCACCCCTGACTCCGCGTCAGCTAGATCTGACACTGCAAGCCTCCCGTCCGGTCGTCACGCCACGCGAAATCTTTACCACTGCCCAGAACCCTTCACGGATAGTCGATGCGCGGTGTCCGTTCTATCTCGACGGACGCCCAGTCAATGATGCTCCCCTTCACGGGAGCCTCGGGTTTACGGACCCGCACCCGGATGCACTCAAGATCCGGGAAGACGAGCGCGATCGACCGGGCAATGCCCTCTGCCACCGCTTCCAAAAGATTCAGGCTCGGACCCTCGACCACCTGCCGAGTGAGCTTGAATAGCGAGGCATAACTGACCGTGTCAGCAACGTCGTCTGATGCGCCAGCCTTCCGCAAGTCCCGCTCCACAGTCAGGTCCACAATGAACCGCTGTCCCAGCACCTTTTCCGCAGGGTCCACACCATGGAAGCCGTAAAACTTCATGCCCTCGACGTGAATCCGATCAGTCCTCACCGCAACCCGCCACCCTTCCGGAAATGTGATCCCATCACTGGATCGCTCCAAGGTCCGCCCAAATTACAGACCCAAATCATGCCAGAGTCCACGTGTCAGCTCGCGTACTTTCGGACGGCACGCTTCCCAATCTTGCAGGAAAGACTGGTATAAGCAATCTTGAAGGTCACGTGACCACGGCCATCCATCTGCAACCGGGAGTCCCATTCTGATGGCGCTGACACCATCCAACGGAACAACATCCACAACCAGTTTCGACTACGACATCATCGTGGTCGGTGGCGGGCCTGCCGGTCTTTGCGCCGGCCTTTACGCCTCACGCGCCAGACTGACCACCTTGGTAATTGACAAGGCAGTGCCCGGCGGACAGATCCTCAACACGCACCTTATCGAAGACTATCCGGGATTCATATCAATCGAAGGGTCGGAACTCGCAGCCCGGATGCAGGAACAGGCCGAACACTTCGGCGCCAAAGTGATCATGGCCGACGTTGAGTCGGTTCGTTCCACCGGAGAGGGCGGTGTGGTCAAGGTTGTTCAGACGACGGAACGCAACTACACCGCACGTGCCGTAATCCTCACGGCGGGCGGAAGCCCGGTGAAGCTTGACGTGCCTGGAGAGGACCGCCTCAACGCACGCGGCGTCTCGTACTGTGCCGTCTGTGACGGTCCGTTCTTCAACGACAGGGTCTTGGCAGTCGTTGGCGGGGGCGATGCAGCTGTCGAAGAGGCGACGTACCTCACGAAGTACGCATCCAAGGTGATCCTGATTCATCGACGGGATCAGCTTCGGGCACAGAAGATTATTCAGGACCGGTTCTTCGCGAACCCCAAGTCAGCCGTTATCTGGGACAGCGTCGTTGAAGAGATTACCGGCGAAGGATCGGTGACCGGGGTTCGAGTCCGGAACGTCAAATCTGGCGAAACATCCACGATTGACGTCGGAGGCGTATTCATTTTCATCGGGTTCCAACCGAACGGCGACATCCTCGCTGACACAGGCGTCAATCGGGATCACGGCGGTCACATTGTGACAACCATGAATATGGAAACCGGTATTCCGGGGATTTTCGCTGCCGGCGATGTGAGGGCACAACTGGCGCGACAGGTGACCACAGCCGTTGGTGATGCGACCACCGCGGCGATTGCCGCTGAGAAGTACATCGAGGCAATGCACCCGGTCGGTTGAGCACCGAACTACTTGAGGAAATGGGTGCCCTTTCGGGCACCCTCGTGCGCTACTCTTCGCCGACCGTCCGGTACGCACGCAGTGGCGAACCAGACGAGCTGACACCCGGCACACGGTACTGGCCAGCCTTGACCAATAGTGCCAATGCTGCCACCCGGGCGGCTTGCGCCGGCCCCGCGTACGACCTACCTGCCCGCACGACCGTTGCGAAATCTCCCGTCGTCCCTGACGGTTCCATAACGTCAATCGCCCGTGCCCTACCTCTGGAGACTTCAACCATGGTGCCCTCCTTGGCTCCCGGATGCATGACGGCCATGACCAACGAAACTCCGGTAAACGCTTTTACCGAGATGACGTGTGACGCAAGCCGTCTTCTCGAGTATCGGACCGCCGCTGCATCTCTGAAGGGGTGACCAACCGCATCGGAAAAAACCCTGATGGTGATTGATCTAGGAACATTTCCTCCGAACTGGAGACCCACATGTCCGCCCCAGAACCGAACATCGCTCAAATTTCGAACCGATTGATATCGGGAGACTTCGGTGCTTCGCCCCCGGCGTTCCTGATCGATCGCGATGGGGTCATAAACGCGCACCGCCCAAGACGTTATGTGAATGATTGGCCGGACTTCTCATTCCTGCCCGGAACGTTCGATGCGTTTCGGGCACTCGCATCCACACCCGACCCCGTCATTGTCGTCACCAACCAGAGTGGCGTCGGCCGTGGCGTAATGAGCGCGTCGGCACTGGAAGACATCCACGAAAGGATGGTCGAGGCAGTCACGTCTTCAGGGGGGAGGATTGATGCCGTCATTCACTGTCCGCACCCGCCTGCCGTCAGTTGCGCGTGCCGGAAACCGGAACCTGGAATGTTCTTTTCGCTGGCTTCTCGGTTCGGGGTCTCGCTCGCACAATCCGTCTTCATCGGAGACACAGTCACCGATCTTGAGGCGGGTTCCACGGCAGGATGCCGGACCATACTCGTCCGCACTGGCGAAGGCGCACGCACGATTGCGTCACTCGCCGCCTTGGCGGCATTTGACGATGGCACGGCATTTCAAGTTGCATCGCATGAAGCCCTGGCGGGGTTCTCAGGGATCGCAAGAGACCTCAGCGCTGCGGTCGGGCACGTGCTCCTTGGGTGGGGCGGGTTGCGCAGGTGACCAGGCCCGATCAATTCGCAGTGTGAGCGCGGACACCCAGTCCGGCCAAACGCTCGATATGTGCAACACCATCCACCACGTCATCGAACCTACGGGCGACATAATCAGGGACAGCGCCGGGAAATTCTTTGTCCCCAAACCTCGTGGGTGTGAAGATCGTCTTCATCCCCATCTGGGCAGGACCAAAGATGTCGCGGTGCATGTCGTTACCAACAAATATCGTGCGCGATGGCGTTGACCCGAGCGCATCAAGGGCAATCTGATAAAGCCGGGGATCTGGCTTCCTGAAACCGTGATCACCGGAAACGACCACGATTTCGAAAAAGCCCGCCAGACCAGACTCGGTGAGTTCGTGACGGGCATACGCCCACTGTGCGTCAGAAACGATCCCTAGCCGGTACCTTGTCCGCAACTCGGTCAGTACCTCCGCAACACGGTCGTACGGCCGCAGTCTCCGACGCGAAAGAGACCGCTGCAACTGGGCGAGAAACAACGGTAAACCCGGATCAGAAAGCTCCTTGGGCAAGTCGACCGTGACCGGATCAGCGAGCCTCCGGGAATGGGTCATCTCCTCGGCGTCATCGATACCGGCATCAACACCCTCAGCGGCATCTTCGATTTCCGCTTCAGAAAGGATTTGAAGCACGCGCGCCCACAAGCGCACGGCATCAAACTCCGCATACCTCTCGTGGCTGGCTTCAATTTGCGCGCGCAGCGCCCCACGGACGATGTCAACTAATTCGGACGTCCGACGATGGACACCGTAATACCGGAGAAAACGGTTCACACCGCGGAGCGTAGTCCTTCCCCAGTCCTCGGTTTCGACGTCGAGGATAGTGCCGTTAATGTCGAAGAGAATCGCGTCAATTTCGCCTGCACGCACGCCGTCCGCAACCATCTGTGTGATCCAACCTCAAATCCTGCGAGTGGGTGCCATCGAGCACTTGGCCACCATAAGATCGGTGCGTACTCACACCCTTCGTTTCGGAAGTAATGGATTGAGATCCAATCAAATCAGAGCGAACGGAGTGCGTCTTGGGCGGCCTCGATGAGCTTCGTCCGGTACTCGTTTGTGATCCACGGGTTGCGCGCAACCCGTAGTAGCGTCGTCGCTAAGTGAAACGGAACGCGGGCACAGATGTGCGCGAAGGACGCCTCTCGATCCGGAAAGTGACAAGAGTACTCCCAGAGAAAGTGTCCGATATACGTCTCAGCGCCGCGCCGATTTCCCTGATTGAGCATGAATGCGTGTTGCAGTTCTCCCGCGATCCTGCCCACGTCAAAAACGCGATCACCGTAGTGACTGCGCTCAAAATCAATGCCTCCAACCCACATCCCGTCGGTGAAAAGGAAGTTTGCCGGTGTCGCATCCCCATGAAGGCAGACCCGCTGATCTTCCCACATTGGACCAAACCGCTTCCACCGATCACCAAGCGAACCGAACTCCCTAAGGGACTGATCGCTCATGTGTCGATGGTGCCTAAGTGACTCGGAGAGAAGCCCGAGATACCGAACATCGTCGTGGAAGTCGACCAGATCGTCGGTCACAGTGCGGTTGTGCATCGTCGCCAGAAAGAAGGCAAGCGCTGTCAGCCGTTCGTACAACGCCGAAGGCGGGCGCACATCACGCGCGACCCCATCGAGAACAACTCCCAGGGTTTCTCCGCGAAGGTGTTCCAGAAAGATTGCCGCTCCCTGGTCTGGGGCCGTGCCGAGCGCGCGCATGACGTGGTGGGGGTAGCCGTCCAGACCTACCCGCCGCATGTGGTGAACCGCGCGGTACTCGCCCCACATTTTGCCGACCGCACGAGGCGAAGCCCGGGTGCCCGACTCGCCGTAGAACTTGCCGATTACCCGGTGTCCAGACTCGCGCTCCTCGTACTCAAAGACCGCATTGGAACCACCGAGGCGGAAAACCCGGTACCGTTGCCCGTTCGTCGTCACGCCAAGTTGCGGGAGCACATCGTGTGAGAGGATGTTGTAGATCGGGTCTGCCTGGTTCAGCGTCCCTAGGTATTCGCGCTTCATTCGCACGAATGTAACGCAAGTATGAACATCACGCACACAATACAACCATGAACGACACTGTAATGTAACCAGAAAGTCGATCGCAGAGGCTGGTGGACCCCCGAAAGAGCCTTGGGGAAGAGCCGGACTTGCCCGGCCAATTCTCCCTCGGGGGATCGCACGTCATGGTTCGCCTAGATTGAACTACCAACAATTGCAGGCTTGCCTTCGGGCCGGACGGCGTGGGCAGCGGCAATGTCAGCCTCTGTGGGAAGAGGGCCGACGGTCGCCTCATCGATCAGCATCACTGGGATGCCATCCCGGACCGGATAGCGCTTCCCACACGATGTGCACGTCAGGCGTTCAGCATCACCTTCACGCTGGTAGATAACTGGCTGCTTGTCGTCTGGGCACGCCAGGATTTCTAGCAGCGTAGGGTCTAGCCCCTCCCGAGGGGTGAACCCACCCATTCCATGCGTGTGTGGAACCGCGCCATCTGGGCCGTCATCCGGAGCATTGAAGATACGCCGGGCGGCTACAACCGCACCAACTGCCGCAAGACCCGCTGCGGCGCCAAGCCATCCCATTCTCATCCCGCGATCCTCCTGTTACGTCTACCAACTATCTTACCTGTGACTGGGCCTAGTTTTGGCCTCCCCATTCCGGCTAGAAATGCGGGTCCCGACGCACGTTGAATATGGTCTTGGTGCCATCGCGTTCGAACCTGAAAGGCAATTCACGGAGTCCGGCACCAACCACGTGGCGAACTGCGTCTTGCGACCCAAGCGGCACGTAGAGCAAAAGGAAACCGCCCCCACCTGCCCCCGCAATCTTCCCGCCTATCGCTCCGGCCTCACGAGCACGCGCATAGAGGTCATCGACTTCCGGATCAGTGATCCCGTCAGCAAGCTGAGTCTTCAGCATCCAACCTTCATGGAGGAGCTCGCCGAACGCGTCAAACCGTTCGGCACGAAGGAGTGAAACTGCCCCAATCGCCATGTCACGAAGTGCGTCGAGGACATTCGTGCGGTCACTGATGTTCGCAACTTGCCGCGTCAGGATCGTCGAACTGTTCCGCGTCCGGTTCGTGTAAAAAAGCATCAAGTTCGCGCAAAGACGTGACACCGCATCCAGTGGAAGGTCCAGACGTTCCCACTGAACCTTTCCTGCATCCCGGGGGCCGAAGACAACGTGTCGAATGCCGCCGAGCGCTGCAAGATACGCATCCTGCACTCCCATTGGCCGGTGGAGAACGTCCAGCTCGATGCGGTTCGCCTGAGCTGCCAGTTCGCCTGCGGTGAAGGTCTCTCCCTGATGCGCCCAAAGCGCCTTCAGGAGCCCGACCGTTACCGCACTCGAAGAGCCGAGTCCGCTTCCCTCTGACGGCACGTCAGCCAGCGTGGTTATTTCGACACCGCCGGCCACACCAGTGAGGCGCATCGCCTCGCGAACGAGGTCGTGCTGGATCTCGTCCACATGATCGACGATCTCCTTGCGGGAATAGTTCACGTAGATGCGCTCGTCAAACCTCGCCTTGACTATGACATAGATGTACTTGTCGATCGCAACGCCGGTGACCGCCCCACCGTGTGGATTCCCTGGAGAGGCGTAGTAACCAGGAAAGTCAGTGCCTCCGCC
>BJHB01000145.1:0-7481 GCA_014191415.1 Chloroflexota bacterium | reverse complement strand
CGAACGAGACCGCGGCAGATCAATAAGGCGGGTTGATCGCAACGATTTGCGAAGTTGTCCGTGAACCAAAGTTGCTCATGTTGGTTTCAGCTGGCCTCCTCTACGTGTTTATCGGGGAGGCAATAGACGCTTCGCTGCTGATCATGTCCGTGGTAGTTGTCATTTCGATCACGGTTATCCAGGAGCGCCGGACCCACAGTGCGCTAAACGCCCTCCGAGACCTTGCGAGTCCGACAAGTGTGGTGATCCGTGACGGAACCCAGGTCCGGATACCTTCGGCAACGCTCGTCCGAGGCGACATTCTCCTGCTCTCCGAAGGCGACCGAGTTCCCGCCGACGCCAAGCTCATTGAAGCCACAAATCTCCGAGTTGACGAGACGCTACTTACTGGCGAATCAGTGCCTGTTTCCAAGTTTGGACCCATGCCAGACCGACGAGACAGCCACGGAGCGTCGAGCAATGCCGACACATCACGACTCACGCAAGCCCCCCAACAAGTGCCAATCCGGGCCACCACGTCCTTGGAGGTACGCTCGTCACGACCGGTCACGCAGTTGCAGAGATAACTGCTAGCGGCTCGCGCTCAGGCCTCGGCCAAATCGGCGTGTCCCTCGGAGCAATCACCGATCAACCAACCCGCCTGCGCCAGGAAACCGCGCGTATTGTTCGGGTCCTTGCCATTTGGGGTATCGGAGCGTGCGTGACCGTTGCCGTGTGGTACGCCCTAACCCGGGGGGCGACGCTGGTTTCGGTCCGTGATGGCATCCTCGCAGGCATTGCCATGGCAATGGGCATCCTGCCGGAGGAGTTTCCGGTCGTCCTGACCGTCTTTCTCGCCATCGGGGCTTGGCGTATTTCAAGATCCAACGTTCTGACCCGCCGAATGCCGGCGATAGAAATGCTAGGAGCCGCAACCGTACTTTGCGTTGACAAGACCGGAACGCTCACGCGCAACCAGATGTCAGTCCGGATCCTCGAAACAATGGACTACAGGACCGACTTGACCCTTGCCCGGGGTGTCGTCGAACCCGAGCCTCTTCATAGGCTCCTCGAGGATGCCATCCTTGCAAGTCGGCCCGGCTCACTGGATCCAATGGATCGAGCCCTAGAGCTCGTTGGCGCTGACCTGCTTTCCGGCACTGAGCACCTTCACCCGGATTGGACCCTTGCCCGGGAATACCCGATTACCGAAAAGTTGTTGGCTGTTAGCCACGCATGGACGCCAAGCATTGGGTCGGATCGATTCACCGTGGTTTCCAAAGGTTCACCGGAAGCGATCATCGACCTCTGTCATCTTGAAGAAGACGCAGCAGCAAAGATCCAGCGTCGCGCGCAAGAACTGGCCTTCTCCGGGCCACGGGTCCTCGCGGTTGCCAGGACAACGCAGGGCCGTGACGGACTTACCGCAATTGCACACGACATGCCGTTTACGTTCGTTGGCCTCGTGGGCTTTGACGACCCCTTGCGTGATGGCGTGAAAGATGCAGTGAAAGAGTGTCAATCAGCCGGGATCAGAGTAGTAATGATTACCGGAGACCATCCCGCGACCGCCCGGGCGATTGCAGCATCCGCTGGCATTGCCAACCCGGATTCGTTGATGACTGGCGAAGAACTTGCGCGCCTGGACGACATAGACCTGCAATTGTGGATCGAAAATGTGTCATTTTTCGCACGCGTTGTACCGGCTGAAAAGTTGCGTATCGTGCGCGCGCTTCAGTCCCGGGGTCATGTCGTGGCGATGACAGGAGATGGGGTAAACGACGCCCCCGCGTTGCGCGCCGCTCATATTGGCATCGCGATGGTTGGCCGAGGTGCCGACGTCGCGCGCGAGGCCGCAGACCTTGTCCTCCTCGACGATCAGTTCACTTCAATCGTCGCGGCGATCCGCCTCGGCCGCCGAATTTACGCAAACATTCGCAAGGCAGTTGTGTTCATCATCTCCGTCCACGTGCCAATCTTTGGCCTCTCGATCATCCCCGTCATCGCAGGTGACTGGCCACTCTTGCTCCTTCCATTACACATTGTTTTTTTGGAGTTCGTGATTGATCCGTCCTGCACACTTGTCTTTGAAGCGGAACGAGCAGATCCACTAGGCATGCAGGGCCCTCCAAGAAGTCCGGATGAACGACTCTTCTCCACCTCAACACTCCTGGTCGCGATTGCGCAAGGGATTGCATTCCTGACGGCAGGCCTCGTAATCTTCTGCATATACTTTGGAAAAGAAAGCGATGCGAATGTGAGGGGACTGACTTTCGAGTTCCTCGTGGTCGGAGTCCTCGGGATCATCACGATCAACCGATCATGGTCCGTATCACTTTATAAGACGATGCGCACGCCAAATGTGGCACATGTTCATGTGACAGCTGGAACGGTCATCCTGCTCGGACTGACCACTTGAACCCCATTTGGCAGGCTACTGCTCCACTTCGACGAAGCAGGCATGTGGGACCAGCTTCTTGCCATTGCAGCACCGCTCATGGTCGCGGCACTTACAGAAGCTGCGAAATACTTGCCATGAACACGAAGAGTGTTCTCACTCAACTAGTAGAGGTGACCCTACGATATTCCCATCCAAGCCAAGGTAGATGGGCTCCCTGACGAGGATTCGAACCTCGAACCTACCGGTTAACAGCCGGGCGCTCTACCGTTGAGCTATCAGGGAATGCACGGAAAGGTGACTGCGTCCCCGTCCATTACTTGTGAGACTATACCAAGCCCACCCGTGAGCAACCGATGAATCCGGCAGGTACCGGCATGCATATTCTTCCGGGCTAGCTCTCAAGGTAGTCTTGAAGTTGCCGGCTCCTTGAGGGATGACGGAGCTTACGCATGGCCTTTGCCTCGATCTGGCGGACCCGTTCCCGAGTGACATTGAACTCCCGTCCAACCTCCTCAAGTGTGCGTTGCAATCCGTCGTCAATACCAAACCTTCGGCGGACGACATCCGCTTCACGCGGTGACAGGCTCTCAAGCACTTGAGCGATGTGTTCGCGCATCATTCCTTGGACCGCGAGATCGGACGGGGCTTCCATGGACAAGTCAGGAATGAACTCGCCAATCACACTATCGCTATCGTCGTCTCCACCACGCTTGGTATCCAGTGAAATCGGCGTCTGACTGATCTTGAGCAAGTCTCGAACACGATCGACGGGTACACCTGCCTCTACGGCGATTTCGTCGTCAGTCGGTTCACGTCCTAGCTCCTGCGACAACCGGCGTTGCTGACGGATCACCCGGTTTAGTGTCTCCACCATGTGTACTGGTATCCGGATGGTCCGACCCTGATCGGCAACAGCGCGGCTTATGGCCTGTCGGATCCACCAAGTGGCATAGGTTGAGAATTTGAACCCGCGAGTATGATCAAACTTCTCGACGGCGCGAATCAGGCCGATGTTGCCTTCCTGGATCAGGTCCAGCAGGTTCATTCCTCGCCCGATAAACCGCTTCGCAATGCTTACGACTAGCCGGAGGTTCGCCTCGATGAGTTCTCGGCGCGCCGCCAAACCGTCCTCAACGATCAGGGTCAGCTGCCGACGAAACCCGAGGTCTGCCGAGGTCATGGTGTGGCCTTGCGCCTCTGCACGGACCCCTTCAACCATCCGTTGCCCGATCAATCGCTCCTGCGCACCTGTGAGCAAGCGTACTTTGCCAATCTCCCTTAGGTACAGGCGCACCGGGTCATCGACCAGGCTGCTCTCCAACTCGGCAATTGCTTCGGAAACTTCATCGGGCGACGGCACATCAAGTGCCGCAACCTCAGCCATGTCAGGTTCAGCGAGGTCTAGTTCGGTGACGATCCCGCCTTCAGCACTTCCGGGCACGGGAAAGCCAACCTGGGATAGGGCCAATCGCCCCGCAAACGTCTCGGGATCACCGGGTCCTGAAAGTGGTCTCGAAAGCATAACCTCGCCCTCCCCAACAACTCCGCCATCAACCTGATCTACCACGAAGCCCGTGATTTGAGAAACAGCCTCGTCACCATGCATCAAACCACCGGTCTCGGAAGCCATCCATCCGTCACCAACCCGCCCAACCGTCACTCAGACACGCTCCGGTGGTATCCCCTCCATCACCTCGTCACATTCCGTCCTCACCAGCTCGACAATTGATTGCTAATCACGCAAACGCCGTTCCACGGCTTTGATCAATATGGACCCGACCCAGTTGCGAGGCTAATCTCTCAACCTGCCTTTGGAGAAAAACGCGTTCGTCGGGAGGGAGTTCCTCTTGTAGCAAGTATTGGGCATCCCTGATCTTTTCACGCAAGCGACGTTCGCGCAATCGGCGTGCGGCCGCAATCAGGCTTGGCACCTGATGAGCGTCCGCCTCCCGCGTTACGTTCAGAGGCATTGGACGCCCCGCAGGCGCCCGTAACCGATCAACCACCCTTCCGATCACTTCATCAGGAACAAACGTCTCACCATCCGGCAATACCATCAAACGCTCAATAACAATACGCCACTCGGATTGAAGAAAATCATCCGGACCAATTATGTATCGCACATGCGGAATAAGGCGCAGGTTGGCGATGAGTTCCTTCACGATGAACCGCTCAAGCGGATCTTCTACTCCAGGCGGGTCCTGTGTCTGCGAACTTTGACCAGACGTTCCCGAACGGACACCGGGTTGAAGTGGCTGAGGTTCAGCCGGCGGCGGGTCGCTTGGGGAATCGACGCGTCGGCCACCGTCGTCAGTCAACCGGGCGTCTGTTGCGCGTGCCTGCGACTGCGCAGCGCTTCTGGCAGATTCCAGACGCATCGCCTGCCTGACTGCACCCTCAGCGCGGGTGACTTCGGACTGGACTGCCCTGAGGTCTAGACGAAGTCGTTGGGCAATCCGGTCGATGTAGTGGCTCCATTCCACGGGATCAGGAACCAGGACCAGGAACTTGGCGATTTCGCGGATGGCGTGCAACTTGCTCTGCGGCTCATCCATCGAAACGGCAGCGAGCTCCAACTCGATCTTGTGATCCATCATGGGGACTGAAGCATCGATCAACGCTTTCCACCGTGCAGGATCCTCACGAACGATCTCGTCTGGATCCTTGCCCCCCGATAGAACCGCGATTCGTAGTTGCGCATTCTGGGTAGCCAGGAATCCCCCACGTGCAATGCTTCCCTGCGCGGGACGCGCAGACATCCCAAGGGCGCTTCGGGCAACCTCCAAACCTCTCACGGTCGCCGCCTGCCCGGCCGCATCAGAATCGAGGGCGAGAACGATCGTTCGCGTGTATCTCCTTAGAAGCTCGATCTGCCGGTCGGTCAACGCCGTCCCGAGCGAAGCGATGACGTTCTTGAAGCCTTCCTGATGAGGCAAGACCACATCCATGTAGCCTTCCACGATCACGGCTTGACCAGCTTGCCGTATCGGACCCTTGGCCAAGTCAAGACCAAACAAGGTGGCAGACTTGTCAAAGAACGGGGTCTGTGGACTGTTCAGATACTTTGGAACCCCGTCGCCAAGGGTTCGCCCACCGAAACCCCGCACCTGACCATTCGGATCTCTGATCGCAAACATCACGCGAGATCGAAACCGGTCTCGACGCCCGTGTTCGGTGACCATGGCGAGGCCAGCGAGTTCGAGTTGCTCGAATGTGAAACCTCGCCTTACGAGAGCGGTCGTGAGACCCTCCCATTCGTCCGATGCCCACCCAATCCCGAACTGTTCGATGGTCGAGCGCGTCACTCCGCGACGCCGCAGATATGCGCGCGCCTCGCCCGCGTCCCTCCCATCCAGGAGTTGGCGCGTGAAATGAGCAGATGCCTCAGCAAGCGCTTGTACCGCTGCCTGGGATCCCGGGGCGGGAGTATCGTCCGCCTTCACGGTGCGTTCCGGAAGGGGCACGCCTGTCCGGCGAGAGAGCTCCTTCAACGTGTCCGCGAAGTCGAGGCCTTGGGTGTCTTGAAACCACGTGAACACATCTCCGGATTTGCCGCACCCGAAACAGTGGTACCGACCCTCGTCCGGATACACAACAAACGATGGCGACTTCTCTTGATGAAATGGGCAAAGACCCTTCATCAGACGACCGGCACGCTTGAGAATGACCCTTGCACCGATGACTTCGGAGAGGTCTATGCGTGACTTGATTGCGTCGATCGTTGGATCAGGCATTGAACTCTAAACCGGCCGCCAGCGGGGATAACCCGGGCCCCAGAAAGCGTTGGAAGTGATGCCAACCAGGTGCACAAAACGATGCGAGGCCCCACCCGTTTCCGGGTAGGACCTCACTATCATCCCGCATTTCGTCTCGAGATGCGATCAGGAACTTCCCTGATCGTCAAAGGAAGCCTAGCGGTCGCGCTCACCTGTCGCGAGCGCCGCCTGCGCCGCTGCGAGTCGTGCAATGACAACCCGGAACGGTGAACAGGACACGTAATCTAGGCCCGTTTGGAAACAGAACTCCACGGACGACGGTTCGCCACCGTGCTCGCCGCAAATCCCGACCTTGAGGTTTGGACGGGTCTTGCGACCGCGTGAGGTGCCGATCTCGAGCAACTGCCCCACGCCTTCACGATCAAGGACCTGAAATGGATCGTCCTGAAGGATGCGCCGCTCAACATACATTGGCAAGAACCGGCTCGAGTCGTCTCTCGAAAGGCCGAACGTCGTCTGGGTGAGGTCGTTCGTTCCGAAAGAGAAGAATTCGGCAAGCTCGGCGATCTTGTCCGCCAGAAGTGCCGCACGTGGCAACTCGATCATGGTGCCGACCATGAATTCGATATGGATCCCGGATCCGTCCAGCTCCTCGTGGGCAACCCTGCGAACAATGCTCTCCTGCGCACGATACTCGTTCAAGTCACTGACCAACGGGATCATGATCTCCGGATGGACAACGACCCCTTCACGGGCGACTACTACCGCAGCTCGGAAAATCGCCCGTGCCTGCATCTCTGTGATTTCCGGGTACTGGATCCCAAGCCGGCAACCGCGGAAGCCAAGCATGGGGTTCTGCTCATGCAGGGCTTCGATCCGCTGCCGAACTTCATGGGATGTCCGACCAGTCACATGAGCGAGTTCATCAATCTGTTCGTCTTCGCGCGGAAGGAACTCATGAAGAGGCGGGTCAAGCGTGCGAATCGTGACCGGGAAACCATCCATGGCCCGGAACAGACCCTCAAAATCCCGCTGCTGGAATGGCAGCAGGTTCTCAAGCGCGTGCCTCCGATCAGCGACCGAATCGGCCAGGATCATTTCACGCATCGTGCGCGTTCGAGGCTCCTCGGGATGATTGGGATCATCGAAGAACATGTGTTCAGTCCGGCACAGGCCAATTCCCTCGGCCCCGAACTCACGCGCCTTGATAGCGTCGCGCGGAACGTCAGCGTTAGCACGAACCCTCATCGTCCGGAAGTCATCCGACCACGTCATCAACGTGCCGAAATCGTCACCCAACGCCGGCTCCACGGTTGGAACGAGACCGACGTACACATTCCCGGTCGTGCCGTCCAGCGTGATGAAATCACCGACATTCACGCGGA